>WRDJ01000082.1 GCA_009783495.1 Clostridiales bacterium
CGCGCACGGAATGACCTAGGGCTGATGCAAACCAAATAATTTGCGTACAAAAGACGGGCTTATGGGAACAGGCGCGTCTTTTATTATTAAAACGAGGAGGAATACAAATGGAGAGACTCAATTATTTGCGCTTGCCGGACGGGGGCAAAAAGAATATCTATGAGGAGGCGGGGGTGCCGGGTGCGGTGCTGGATTCTTCCATGCGGGAAGCGCAGCGGCTTTGGCTGGACATGTATCTGGACCGGCCCTTCTGGAAAAAGACCGTGCACGCCGACGGGATGAGCGGGCTTTCCTGTGCGGGGGCGCTTTACGGGCTCAATTTGCCGGCTATCATGGCGGAGGAACTGGCCCGCTTGGTGGTGGGCGAGCAGGCGCCCCTACATGTGGAGGGCGGGACGCGCGCGCGCTTTCTGCAGGGGTTCATGCGCAGGAGCGTGCTGCCGGCGCTGCGGCGGCAGGTGGCATATTGCGCGGCGCTGGGCGGGGTGGTTTTCAAGCCCTATCTGGACGCCAATAATATGCTGCAAATGAGTTTTGTGCTGCCGGAAAACTTTTTGCCGCTGGATTTTGACAATGCCGGGATAACGGGGGCGGTGATGACGGGCAGCCGCAGGCAGGGCAAGCATACCTACACGCGGCTGGAGATTCACCGCATGCTGCCGGGGAATAAATATCTGGTGCAAAACCGCCTTTTCAGGAGCGAGGGCGCGGGGCTGGGGACGGAGGAGGCTCCCTTAAGCGAGGTGGCGGATTATGCCGGTTTGCGCCGCGAGGTGGTGCTTGAGAATATCAAGAGGCCGCTCTTTGTCTATTTCAAGATGCCCAACGCCAACCACATAGACCCGCAAAGCCCGCTCGGCGTTTCGCTCTTCAGCCGCTGCGTGGACGTGATGCGGCAGGCAGACATCACCTTCGACGCGCTGATCAATGAGATCGAGCTGGGAGAACGCCGCATTTTCATCGGTGATTCCATGGTCAAGCTGCGCCGCGACAAGGAAGGCAACCCCATCGCCAGCTTCAACAAGCGCGACCGCGTTTTCCGCCAGCTGCAGTTCGACGGCGGCAAGGAGGGCGTCATCCACGACGCGCCGCCGCTGCGCATAGCCGAGCTGCGCCTGGCCTTGCAGACGCAGTTGGATTTGGCCGCCTCGGCGCTGGGCTTCACACAGGGCTCTTTTTCTTTCGATGAGCGGCGCGGTAATATGACCGCCACCCAGGTGGTAAACGAGAACAGCAAGCTCTTCCGCACGGTGCGCGACGTCGAGAATTCGCTGCAAAACGCTTTGGAGCAGACCTTGGAGGTGGCGGATATTTTCGCCGACCTTTACGGATTGGCGCCTAAAGGCGGGTATAGCAGCAGTTTTCTTTGGGAGGCGCGGCTTTCGGAGAGCAGGAGCCAGCTGACCGGCCGCGGCATTGAGAAGGTGGCGGCCGGGCTGATGTCGCCGCTGCGTTTTCTCATCGAGGTGGAGGGCATGAGCGAGGCCGCCGCCAAGAGGGAGCTGGGCTTTATAAACCAGAAGTAAATTCACTTTATTAAAGGGGCGCACATTGTGCGCCCCTGCGAATAGTCCCATTAAAAAGGGAAAATCGGGAGCGCGTTACGGGTGTTGATCATCGTTTCCAAGTTTGAACCGGGCCTGACCGCCCGGTTCTTATGCTTCCTTTTGCGTGGCGGGTTACACGTCAAAAAAACTAAAAAGGGGGATTTTTATGTTGAAGGATGTTTTGGGAGAAGAGCTTTTCGCGTTGGTGAAAGAGGCTCTCAGGGGCAAGGGCCGGGAAGGCCGTGACCTGGAACTGGCTGTCATCAATAATGGCAGCTATCTGCCGGCGGAAAAATTCAATCAAGTGAACGAGGAGAACAAAAGCCTGAAAAACAGGTTGAAAGAGCAGGAGGCGGCGCTTTCGCGCCTGCCCGATGAGGAACGGAGCCGGCGGGAGCTGAGCCAACAGTTGGAAGAGGAGCGCGGGAGACTCGCGCTCTTGCAGCAGGAATGGCGGGAGGCCGCGCAGGAACGCGAGCAAAGGCATGGGCTGGAACTGGCCCTTTTATCACGCAAGGCCAGGAACACCAAGGCTTGTCTGGCCCTTTTGGACAGGGAAAAGGCAAGCGGGGAAAGCTTGGAGCAGGAACTGGACCGCCTTGCGGAAGAGCATCCCTATCTTTTTGAGGAGGGGAAAACAGGTTTGCCGCGCTTTGCCGCGCAGGTGGACCCGCCCGCTGACGAAGGCGAGGGGCTGGCGAGGCAGATTGCTCAGGGGATGGGAATAAAGTGATGCCGGCAAGCCAGAGGACAGGGGCCAGAAGCCAGAAAAAGACAGGGTTCCTCGTTGGCGCTTTGCAAATTGGCCGTACAACGTATTAGTTAAATAAAGGGAAACGGCAATTTGTCGTTTGCTTCACACTCTGCTCCCTCACTTCTATCCCCTGTTTCCCAGTACGCGACCTTCCTCGCGCTCCTCGCTGCTTGTGAAACCGGGGCCCCCAAAAACCTTTAGGTTTTTGGGGTGGGGATTGCCTCATCGTTTTTCGAAAAAACAGTCATAGTAAACAAAAAACAAAAGGAGTGATTTTTATGGCAATCAATTTTACACAAACGGCCAGCATTTTTCAGAGCATGTTGGACAAACAGATCCTGCAGGAGGCGACCAGCGGCTGGATGGAGGCCAACGCCGGTCAGGTGAAATATTGCGGCGGCAACGAGGTGAAGATACCCAAGCTATCCATGCAGGGGTTGGGCAATTACAGCCGCGACGAGGGCTTTGCCCAGGGTTCGGTCTCCCTTTCCTATGGTTCGTATACGCTGACGCAGGACAGGGGGCGCACCTTTCAAATCGACGCCATGGATGTGGACGAGAGCAATTTTGCCGCCACGGCGGCCAACCTGCTGGGCGAGTTCCAGCGCGTGCATGTGATCCCGGAGATAGATTCCTACCGCTATTCAGCGATTTACGCCGCGGCCAATGCCAAAAGCTTTGTCACCACCTATACCCCCGCCGCCTCCGACGTTTTGAGCAAGCTGCAGGCGGATATTTTCAATATTTACAACAAACTGGGCGAGACGCCGCTGGTCATCACCATGTCCATGTCGGCCTATAACGTGCTGAATCAAAGCACGCAGTTGGTGAAATATCTTTCCGTCGGTTCTTTCAAGAAGGGCGAGTTGGAAGATAAGATCATGCACTTCAATGGCAATCCCGTCGTGCGCGTTTCCGGCGCGCGCATGAAAACGGCCTATACGGTGCGGGACGGCGTGACTGCCGGGCAGGAAGCCGGTGGTTTGGCGGCGGCCACGGGGGCCAAAGACATCAACTGGATCATCTGCGCCGCCGGCGCGCCGCTGGCTGTTTCCAAGACCGACGTGGTGCGCATTTTCGACCCGCTGACCAACCAGAGGCTGAACGCCTATAAAATTGACTATCGCAAGTTCCACGATTTGTGGGTGCCGGATAATAAGGCAGACGGGATATGGGTCAACGTCTCTGCATAGTCGCGAAAATTGGCTTTGTGTCCCGGTGTTGCGTCTGCACTTCGGTCGCTCACGGATTACACTTTAGTCCCGCTCGCGTTTCTCATCCTCAAGGGAGGGAGAGAAAGAATAATGGGGTTGCCGTGTTTGGCGGCAACCCCATTAATGGACGGAGCAGGCAGCGCAACCTGTGGTTGCGGGACATGGAAACGAGGAGCTAAAAGCAGCTGGCAGAACAAGGCGCGCCGATTGCGGCATGCGACGCTGGTTTTGCGGCGATATTAAGAAAAGAGGTGATCAACGGTGAATTATATCACCATGGACTATTACAGGAACACCTATAAGCCTCTGACCGACGGCGACGACGCCACGGTGGAGCATTATATCGGGCTGGTTTGCGACCTGGTGGCGGGGCTGATCGGGTATAAGCCGCCGGAAAAGCTTGCCGATTGGCAGTTGCCGCTGGTGCAGAGGGCGGCGGCCGGATGGGTGGAGTTTTTCCTCGGCCATCCCGAAGTTTTGCAGGGCGGGAACATAAAATCCCTGCGTCTTGGCCGTTTAAGTTATAGCGAGGGCGGGGGAGAAGAAGCCGGCGGGATCCCCGGGGCGGTGGCTGCGCTGCTGGCGGATACCGGCCTGATGTATAGGGGGGGTATCTATGCGTCTTAGGGCCATACCCCCGGCGTTTTTGCGTCAAAACGCACTCTTGCTGCGGCGGGAGGGCGAACCGGATGCCTGGGGCAAGCGGGGTTTCCGGGCGGTCGAGTTGCAAAGGGTCTTTTATCAGGTGGAAGAGCGGGCGGAAAACGGCAAGCCGGGAGAGCGGGAGGGCAGCGCCTTGCTGCTTTTTTTTGACGCCATACATTCCTTGCCGCGGGGGACTGATTTTCAGCCCGGCGACCGCATCGAGATCGGCGACGGGCGCGAGCGCCTGGTCGTGAGCGTGAGCCCCTGCGGGGCGGCGGGGCGCCTGCATCATATTGAAGTGGAGGCGAGATGAATGAACGGCAGTAAACCCCTGATCAAAGAGATGAAGGCATATCTGGAAGGCCGTGTGGAGTTTTATGCGCCGCTCGCCCTGGACACGCTGGAGCGTGAGGAGCGGGGCGTCGCCCTGATACAGCGGGGCGGGCCTTTCGCTTTGCGCCGCTATTTTTGCGGCGGCTTCGTCGGCTCGTTCGCTTTCGCAGTCTATTGCAAATCCCCGGATAAGGAGCAGGCCTGCCGTCAGCTTGCGGCGGTGGAGCAGGTTTTTGCCGCCTGCGGGCTGCCGGAGCTTGAAGGGGCCGCCGTGCTCAAGGTGGAGCAAACCTCCGCGCCCTCGCTGCTCAAGGCGGAGAAGGACGGGAGCTATATCTACGGCGCGGAATACGCCCTCAGCTATTATAAGGAGGTGGCGGAGCATGTCTGATCTGAAGCCGGCGCAGGCCGGGGACTTTATTTTCGAATTGAACACCGCCACGGAAGGAACGCCCAGTTTCGCGCCGCTGGCACGCGGCATCACTTCGCTTTCCTGCCGGCTGGTCTATAACATAAGCGACAAGAGCTACCGCAGCGCGGGCGAGGCGGGGAGCGTCTGCAAAACCGGGGTGAAGAGGGTTTTCATCTTTGAGGGCGAGCGTGTGCCGGGTGACCCGGCGCAGGATTTTGTGCTGTCCACGCTTTGGCGGAGGGGGCGC
>WRDJ01000083.1 GCA_009783495.1 Clostridiales bacterium
ACCTGCTTCAAAAGATCGGTGACCTCGGTGAAGAGGGCCTTGAACTCCGGGCCGCGGTGGTTGATCATGGGCGCGGCGCCGGCGCGCAGAACGGAGGGCGGCACCTGGGTGGGGCCGGGCAGCATGAAATATTGCGTCTCAAACATGATTTCAACTCCTAAATCATTTTTACACTTGAATTATATTATAAGACATCCTCTTTCATATGTAAACGAAAATTTCCCGCGCCCTTCTGTATTCTATCCCCCATCCTCTCTCTTGCCCCACCCCCTGCCCCCTCCCAAGGGAGGGGGAACGTTTTTTCTTAATAAAGGGTTGGCGCCAAAGGCGCCAACCCTTTATTAAGAAAGGATAAGCACCATCAGTTTTTCCAGATTTATCCATAAAGCGGGGCGAACGCCGCCGTTAGCACGGTTGACAGGGCCGCCATAGACGTTGACACGACCGTCAACATTGACGTAGGCGGCACGACCACTATCGAGGCCGGGCGACCGAAGCCACCACCACGAAGCGTTGCCGCTCATGTTTTTCGCTATCCGCGCGGAATTATACTGGTCGTTGATATAGGACAAGCTGCCCGGCCTGTTAGCCAGCTGCCCGCTGTCGCCGAAATATTTCACCACTTCTTCCAGGCTCAGCAAGAATATCTTGTCTGAGGTATCGTTTCCGCCCGCCGTGCCGAACCATTGGTTGTCATCGTTTTTCACCTGCGTCGGCACAATCATTTCCTTCTCCGCCGCCGAAAAGGTGTTATCAAAAAACTCCCCGTTCAGATATCCCCGCAAAGAGCAGTTTTCCCATGTTATTTCTCCAACGTATTCCCCATTGTATGCCCGCGTTTCCAGAATTTCATCGCTGATGACCAGCGCCTTGCCGCCCCGCACCTCCAGCACCAGCCAGTATATTCCGCCTAACCCTATAGACGTGCCCGGCAAAATGCCTTTCATCCAAACCGGGTACAAGATAATATTCGCGTCATTTGTGTATTTACCGCCCAAATCATAGGCCTTTGTGCCCCCGTCCGAGGTTGACCAGCCCGTTTGAATATAACCGTCGCGAGTGAAGGTCTCCGAGGAAAGCGTAAAATCTTCGCCTTTAATCTTTTTCCCCGCGGCCACCTCGCCGCTGCCGTAGCTTCCAGAGTCATAGGTGATCGCAAATGAGCCTCCGCCGCAGCCCGCCAGGCCTAAAAGCAACGCCAAGGCCACAATTAAAACCAATAGCTTTTTCATATAAGTTCCCGCCTTTCGGTTCTTGAATTTCATTCTCCTATAATCAACAGTTCGCAGCCCGGGCTGACCCTTCCGCCCTTCAGCACGCGGGCGAAAATGCCCTCCCTGGGCATGACGCAATCCCCCACGATCTGCTTGATGGCGCAGCCGCCGTGACATTCCTTGCCAATCTGCGTCACCTGCAAAAGCACCTTCCCGTCCAGCAGGATTTGCGTGCCGATGGGCAAAACGCTCAGGACGATCCCTTCCGTGGTGACGTTCTCCGCGAAACGCCCGTTCCCGATCTCCGGCATAATTTCGCGTATCTTATCCGCGCTCTCCTTCGCCAAGAGGCTGACCTGGCGCAAACCCGGTTCGGCGTGGGCGTCGCCTTCTATGCCGCTCTCCTCAATAAAAGTCACCGCGCCTACTTCCTCTTTGGGCACGCCTTTCACCTTGCTGATATTAAATGCCAAAACCCTTGCCATTTCCCCATCCTCCTTCTATTAATACCCGAAATCCTCCGGGCGCTTGAAATCGCCGCTCTTGCCGCCGCTTTTTTGCAGCAACTTGATATCGCCGATCACCATGAATTTATCCACCGCCTTGCACATGTCATAGACGGTCAGAGCGGCCACCCCGGCCGCAGTCAGGGCCTCCATCTCCACGCCGGTCTTGCCGGAAACCGTGCAGGTAGCGGTGATGCGCACCGAACTTGTTTCTTCGTCGCAAACCAGTTCCACCTTGACGTTCTCGATCAAAAGCGGGTGGCAAAGCGGGATCAGTTCCGGCGTCTTTTTGGCCGCCATGATGCCGGCAATGCGCGCCGCCGCCAGCACGTCGCCCTTCTTCATCTGCCCTGCCATGACCATGCGCAGGGTGGCGGGAGCCATGCTCACCGAAGCGCTGGCCGCGGCCACTCTGACGGTCGGTTGCTTAGTGGAGACGTCCACCATGACGGCCGCGCCGCTTTCGTCTATATGTGTAAGCTGCATAAGATATTCCTCCTCTTTCTTCTTGACTTGTCGTAAAATCGGCGGCGCATCCCGGTGTCGCATCTGCGCCTCGGTCGCTCACGTATAAATCTGGTACGCTCACACCCTCGCCTTGACGCTTCGTGGGCTGCTTGCCGCTAACCGGGGTCCCCGAAAACCTTTAGGTTTTTGGGGTGGTTTTGGCTCCTCGTTGGTGCTTGGCGGTTCGGCCGTTTTTTTCCCTCTTTCCTCTCATCCGCCGATATTCCCCATGCCTCTTCTTGTCTCAAAATCAGAACAAAACCCCTGCTTGGGCTTGGCCGCCAGCGCTTGAGCAAAGAAGTTCTTCAGTTCCTCATCACTCCCGGCCAGCGCCGGACGCAAATCCGTCTCCCCGTCGTCGCCCAGACACATGCGCAGCTTGGCGTCATGCGTAACGCGCAAACGGTTGCATAAATGACAGAAAGCGTGGCTGACCGGCGAGATGAAGCCCACCAGACCCTTGTATCCCTCCCCGCGGTAAAGCCGCGCCACGCTGCTCTTGTTCTCGTTCTCAAGGGGCAAAAGCTCCGGGAAAAGCCGCAAAACCTCTTCGGTGGCGATCATTTTGCTTTTGTCGTATCTCCTGCCCATGGGCATATATTCGATGAAGCGCACTTCGACGGGCCGCTCCTTGGCCATCCTGATGAAATCGCCGATCTCCGCGTCGTTTATCCCGCGCATCAGCACCACGTTGATCTTCACGGGAAAGCCCGCTTCCTCCGCCGCCTTCAACCCCGCCAGGACTTCATCCAAACGCCCATAGCGGCACATTTGCTTGAAGGTCTCCGGGATCAAGGTGTTCAGGCTGATGTTCACCCTGTTCAGCCCCGCTTCTTTGAGCGCGGCGGCATATTTGTGCATCAAAATGGCGTTGGTGGTCATGGCCAAATCAATGATACCGGGAGCGGCGGCGCAGACGCGCACAATCTCCACAACGTCTTTGCGCATCAAGGGCTCGCCGCCGGTCAAGCGAATCTTGTTCACGCCGAGGGCGGCCAAGGCCTGCACCAAGCGCCCTATCTCCTCCATGGTGAGATCCGGGCTTTTGCCGCTTTCCCGCTTGCAATAGATGCAGTCCAGATTGCAGCGCCCGGTGATGGAAAGCCGCAGATAATTTATTTCGCGTTCATGTTTGTCAAGCAAAATGATACCCTCCCAGGCGCTCCACCGCCGCCTTGAATTCCTCGTTCCGCAAAATTTCCAGGAAAAGCCTGACCACGGGCAGTTCCCGGCAATCGTCGCGCAAAACGAAGTCATATTCCTCGTCATAAAGCGGCGTAAAATCCAAGCCGTATAACCTGGCCGCGGAATAGACTCCCAGCCCAACGTCGGCGTTTCCGCAAAAGACCTGGGTCGCTACTGCGGTATGCGTATACATTTCATTGTCATAGCCGACGATGCCCTGCCGGTCAATCCCCGCCTTTTCCAGCAGATAATCAAGCAGCACGCGCGTGCCGGAGCCTTTCTGCCGGTTGATGAAGCGTACGCCGTCTTTGAGCAGGTCGTTGATTCCGCATATCCCCTTGGGGTTGCCGGGCAAGGTGATGAGCCCCTGCACGCGCCGCGCCCCCTTGATCAGGCTCACCCCGCAATCCTTCAAGTAACGCTCCACGGAAGGTTGATTATAAACGCCGCTGGCCGCGTCCAGAAGGTGGATGGGCGCCAGCATGGCCTCGCCCTTCCTGATGGCGGTGATGCCGCCCATGCTGCCGGTATGGCCGGAAGAAACAAAAAGGCGGTAATCCCTCCTGCGCATCATGTCCCCCAGCAGGTCAATGATCGGGTCATGGCTGCCGTTTATCACCATGGTATTCTCCAGTTGGGCCACGGGCTTCATCAGGCTGATTTGCACCTTTTCGCCCGCTTCCAGTCCTTCGCTCTCGCGGGGGATGACCATCATGCCGTCGGCCTGCGCCAAAGAGGAAATGACCCCCGCGCCCCGCGCCATTGGCGAAGCGATCAGGCGCCCCTCGATTTGCCCCAGCTTCACCCGCACGAATTCCTCATATTTCAAATCCGAGACCACGCGCCGCCCCAAAACCGCTTCGGCCAGCGGCGGCCGCGCAGCAAAACTCTTCTGCAAAAATTCCACCACCGAGAAAACCAAGTTTTCCATCACCACCATGGCGGAAACGGGGTACCCGGGCAGGCCGATCAGCGCCGCCCCTCCGCCCGCGCCCATGATGGCCGGTTTGCCGGGGCGGATCGAAAGCCCGTGGCAAAAAACCTCCCCGCAGGCCCTAAAAGCGCGAACGGTATAATCGTCGCGCCCCGCGCTGCTGCCGGCGTTCACCAGCACCAGGTCAAATTCCCGGCTCAGTTCCCCCACCTTGGCGATGAGGTTTTGCAGGTTGTCCTTGAGTATATCGCAAACCATGACCTCGCAGCCGAAATCGCTGAGCATGGCGGCGAACATGGCGGAATTGAACTCGGTAATCTCGCCCGCCTTGGGCAAAGCGCCGGCCGGCACGATCTCATCCCCGGTGGGCAGGATGGCTGCCCGGATTGGCTTCAAGACCTCGATTTCGCGCACGCCGCCCGCCAAGAGCGCCCCCAGATGCGCGGCGGAAACCCGCGTATAGCTGGGGATGATCATATCGCCCTCGCAAATGTCCTCGCCCACCTGCCGCACGTCGTGCCAGGGGGCATATGCGCCGTCCAGGCGAGCGCGCCCGTCCGGCTGATATACCACGTCCTCGATCATGGCCACCGCGTCGAAGCCCGGCGGCAGCGGGTCGCCCGTATCCACGGTAACGAACCGCTCCTTCGAGAGAAAAACCGGCGTGGTGGCCGTGGCCCCGAAGGTATCCCGCGAACGGATGGCGATGCCGTCCATGGCCGCGGCGTTATAGTGCGGCGAAGGAATTACGGCAAAAGCCGCTTTGGCC
>WRDJ01000084.1 GCA_009783495.1 Clostridiales bacterium
GGCCTGCTGATCATCATCAAGGGCGGGGATATTTTCGTCGGCGCGGCTGTGGCCGTCGCCCAAGCCACCGGCATCCCCAAAATGCTGATCGGCGCGACCATCGTCAGCATGGCCACGGCGCTGCCGGAGCTTTTCATTTCCTCCCTGGCGGCGGCCCAGGGCGCGCCGGAGCTTTCTTTGGGCAACAATATCGGCTCGGTCATCCTCAACACCGGGGTCATCCTGGGCTTTTCCCTGTTGGCGCGCCGCCAGGCTGTGGGGCGGGATTTCCAAAGCAAGGGCCTTTTCATGCTGTTTTCCCTGCTAGTGCTGATCGGCGCATCGCTGGATAGGGTCATCGGCTATCTCGACGCTGCCATCCTCCTCATTCTTTTTCTCTATTATATCATTTCCAGCGCCCGGGAAGCCCTGACGGTGCGCCTGCCGGAAGACGCGGCCCCACGCCGGCCCATCAATAAGGGGCAAACCGTACTCCGCCTGCTCATGGGGGCGGCCTGCATCGTCATCGGCGCACAGCTGATGGTGAAGCACGGCGTCGCTCTGGCCGCCGCCCTCGGAGTGCCGCAGCGCATCATCGGCCTGACCGTGGTGGCCGTGGGCAGCTCGCTGCCGGAGCTGGTCACCACCGTCACCGCCATGCTGAAAAAAGAATTTTCCATGGGCGTGGGCAATATCATCGGCGCCAACACCCTTAACATCGTGCTGATCCCGCCGGTCTGCGCCCTGCTTTCCCGGGGCAATCTGCCGCTTTCCGGGCAGGCGGTCTCTTTTTTGCCGGGAGAGATACCCACCGCGCTTTATATTGATATGCCCGTGGCGCTCTTGCTGATGGCCGTGGCGCTGCTGCCCGGCATGCTAAAAAGACGCCTCTACCCCTGGCAGGGCTTTTTGAGCATCGGATTATATCTGGCCTATCTTTGCTTTATCTTTACCACGATGAGATGAAAAAACCGGCTAATTTTGTCAATTATTCTCCGAATGAATAGATAAAGCGGGAAAAACCAAAAATAATAGAACCTGTGTCCATTTGGACGCGGGTTCTATTAAATTTTGAACGACCGGCAAAGGGGAATCTGCAATGAACTATCACGAGGAATATAAAAAATGGCTCTCTTATCTCACTGTCAATTTGCCGCAGGAAGCGGCCCGGCTGATCAAAATGACCGAGAAGGAAATCTCCCACATTTTCCGCGGGCGGCTGCGTTTCGGCACCGGCGGCCTGCGCGGATATGTCGGATGGGGGCCCTCCTTCATCAATACCTGCACCATAGAACGCACCACCGCGGGGTTCGCCCGCTTCATCATGGAAAGGCCGGAAGCCAAAACGGCGGCCATCGCCTATGACACCCGCCAATTTTCCGAGAAATTTGCCCGCGCCGCCGCCGGAGTCTTGCTGGGCGCCGGTATGGAGGTCTGGCTTTTCCCCATGCCGGCGGCCACGCCGCTTTTGTCATATTGCATACGCAAGCTGGGGCTGGGCTGGGGCATCGTCATCACCGCCAGCCATAACCCAAAAGAATATAATGGGTATAAGTGTTATGACAGCCGCGGCGTGCAGATTTTGCCGGAGGACGCGCAGAAGATAACCGATTATATTGAGAGCGGGGATTTTTTTGACAACCGTGCGGTGCCCGACCGGGAAATCGGCGCCCACCCTAAATTTCACCTGCTGGGGCAGGGCCTGACCGACGGATACTTGGACGAGCTTTACGCCAGCCTGCCCGACGCCGCCCTGAGCCGCGAACACGGCGCGGAGCTACGCATCGTTTATACGCCCTTGCACGGCTGCGGCGCGCTGCCCGTAAAAAAGATCCTGCAAAAGCAGGGCTTCGTCAACACCTTCTTTTTGCAGATGGAGCCCGACCCCGCTTTCGGCGGCCTGGCCTCTCCCAACCCGGAAGAGCCGGAGGCCTTCGACCGGGCGCTTTCCTTAGCCAAAAGCAAAAAGGCGCATCTCATCCTGGCCACCGACCCGGATTGCGACCGCCTGGGCGTTTGTGTTTTTGATAAGGACGGCTTCCACCAGCTCACCGGCAATCAGGTGGCGGCCCTGCTCACGGATTATCTTTTGAGCACCCGCCCGCCCGGGATGGGCGCCGCCTTGGTCACCAGCATCGTCTCGGGGGAAATGGCGCAGGTGATCGCCTTAAACCGCGGGCTGAAGGTGCAGAAAACCCTCACCGGCTTCAAATATATCGGCGACCTGGCCCAGCGCGAAGAGCTTTTCTTCGGTTATGAGGAAAGCTGCGGCTATCTGGCCGGGCCGCTTTCCGGCGACAAGGACGGCGTGGAGGCGGCGGCCTTGGTGGCGGAAATGGCCCTGCACCATCTGCGGCAGGGGTCTTCGCTATACCGGCGCTGGCTGGCTTTGGGCGAAAAATATGGCTTTTATGTGGAAGCTTTGGTCAATCACAAGCTGGAGAACGCTTCCGCGCTGGAAGCCAGCGGCGATATCCTCGACTTTTTCGCCGCTTTGCCGCCGCGTGCTTTCCCCGGGCTGAAAATTGAGCGCGTCGAGGATTATGCCAAATCGCGTTGGAGCGACTTTACAAACGGCGGGAGCGGCGCTTTGCCCTTTTCCACAAATATGGTGAAAATCTTTTTCGCCGGGCAAAGCTGGGCGGCCGTGCGGCCTTCCGGCACCGAAGCCAAGATAAAATATTATTTTTCCGCCTGCGCGCCCACTTTGAAAGAAGCGCAGGAAAAAATCCGCGAGTTGAAGCGGCAGGTCATCGGCTGTGCCCGCTCGCTTTAATTCCGCTACTTGATCTCCACGCCGCCGAAAACGCAAAGGCTGCGCACATGGATGACGGGCAGGCCCTCTTCCACAAAAACCGGCGCGTCATTGCTCACGCCGCCGAAAATGGGCGTGCTGTTGACCATCACCTTGACATTGGCGGGCACGATGATGGTGACGCCGCCGAAAATGCTGGTGCAAACGACGGCCACGTCCTCGCTGATTATGGCGGATTTCAGGTTCAGCTCCACCCCGCCGAAAATGGCGGTGAGGGCCGCGCCTGTGAATTTTTCATTGGGATATTGCACGTTCTGCCCGGCGAAAATGCCCATATAATTGTTATCGCTCTTTTCGCTCACGCGGAAAACGGCGGCCTGCCGCTTCTTCGCCCACTTGTCGCTGAAGAGGATATGCAGGCCGACCGTCAGCAAAACGATGGGTAAAATGAGCTTCCAGAGCACGTTTATGTCGAGAAAATTTTGCATGGCGGCCAGAAGGAGCAGGCCGATGCAGAGCACGGCCGTGTTCCACAGGCGGAAGCCGCCCCCGATGATGCAGCCCAGGCTGGGCAGGATGACGAAGAGGGTCCACCAGCCGTCGAAAAGTTTGATGCTCCACAGTTCCAGAATGTTCCCGGTGATGATGACGCCGGTCGCGATGAAGATGAGTCCCCAAAACCACTTTTGCCAATTTCTGCCCATAAAACCAACCTCCTTTTAATTTGCAGAATAAACCCCTTATGAGGTGTTCATCAGCGAATATATTTCATCCTTTGTTTTATTCAATTCAAAGGATTTTATGATCTGGGTGAAAAGATTGCTGTTGAGGGCATAATCCTCTTTGCCCGCGCTGAAAACCACATAATAGCGCACGCTGTTCATGGGCGCGTAAATAAAAACGTCCAGATAAACATCATCGCCCTCCGGCAGCTTGCCGCTTAAAACCTGCCGATATTGCGTCTTTTTGTCGCTCACCGGGGGAACCGAATCCCTCTTCAGGCCGCTGATATTGCTTGTGAGCGATTCCGATTCGAGGAACATCGTCACCAGCTCCGGCAGGGCATAAAAACCGAAGCCACCCAGCTCGGTCACGATATTGACGGCGACGCCGCCGTCTTCGGAAAGGAAGCAGACGGCGCGCGGGTCATCCCGCTCCATTTGCCAGGAGGCGGGCAGGGTTATTTCATAGCCCGTTTCGTGTGCGTATTTAACGGTTTCCAACTCGCCGAAGTTCGGCCCGCGCTCCCGGCAAGCGGAGGCTAAGGGCAGCAGGGCGAGTATGAGGATGGCGGTTAAAAGTTTTTTCATGTGCTTGCTCCCGTTTTTTAATTTGTTCCTATCAATTCCAAAGCGAGTTCCAGCGCCGCTTCCCCGGTTTGCCGGCGCACGGCCTCCCGGTCACCGGTGAAGTGATATTGCCGCGTCACGCAAAGGCCGCTTTCCCCGCAAAAAGAGATATAGACCAGGCCCACCGGCTTTTCAGGGGTGCCGCCGCCCGGCCCGGCGACGCCTGTGACGGCCAAAGCATAATCCGCCCCGGCCAGTTCCCTCGCACCGGCGGCCATTTGCGCGGCGGTTTGCGCGCTGACCGCGCCGAAGCGCAATAAAACTTCTGCGGGAACACGCAGCAGTTCCTCTTTGGCCCGGTTGCCGTAAGAGACCACGCCCAGGCCGAAGCATTGCGAGCTGCCGGGGACGGCGGTGAGCGCGGCGGCGATGCCGCCGCCCGTGCAGGATTCCGCCAGGGCGATGGTGCGGCGGTTTTTGATCAGAGATTCCACCAAAAGTGCGGCGTTCATGCTTCCTCCCGCTTCGAGTGTGCGATAATTAATATTTTTGTCTGCCGTGCGGGGCTGCCGCCTTCCTGGGGAGGGGGGCAGGGGGTGAAGAAAACAGAAGGAGGGGAGAAATAGACGCTTCCTCCTTCAGAAAGGCTATTCTTCCCATTGTCAACGGTTTTTACCCGTTCTTACTTTTTATCATAGCACAAAAGACGGGTAAAGGAAAGGGTTTTCATATGAAAAGAACCCGTGTTCATTGAACACGGGTTCTTTCTCTTGTATATGCGCCGGGCGCCGCCGTTACATCTGCCCGCCGATCATCTTGCCGCTATCTACTACGCCCGTATAATAGCAATCCGTCAGGCTGGCGAATCTGCCAATCTGGCCCACCACGCCGCCGATGAGCGCGTCGCCGACAAATGTGAGCGCGCCGCTGATGTGCCCCTTGGACCAGCAGTTTATCAATTCGCCATATTCCGCGCAGCCGGCCACGCCGCCCACGAACGTCCCGCCCGTGACATTGCCCTCGGAATAAC
>WRDJ01000085.1 GCA_009783495.1 Clostridiales bacterium
CGCGTCCCTCGAGCCAACCGCGCAATCCACCAGCTTCAGCGAGGGGTTCCTTTCGGGGTCGGCGTCGGCCAGCCTTTTAAATTCCGAAAACTCCTGCGTGGTGTTGGAAAACCCGATGGAGATCATGCCGATAACTCCGTTCGCCGCCGGCTTGCCGTCTTTATCCAGCGGCTGGATCAACGCGGATTTCTCCATGCCCTTGGCCAGGTATTCCGGCGGCGGTTCGTTGCTTCCCCCCCGGTATAGGCCGCCTTCATATCCTTTATAGGTATTTTTTCCCAAATCGGTCAGGGGCACCGGGGTCTCGTAATTGACGACGGTTTCTTCCGGCGGGCAAACACAGGGGCTTTCCCCACAAAGCGGACAAAGCTCGGGGTCATCCGGCGGGCAGACGCAGGCGCTTCCCCCGCAAAGCAGGCAAGGCTCGGGATCATCCGGCGGGCAGACGCAGGCGTTTCCCCCGCAAAGCGGGCAAGGCTCGGGATCATCCGGCGGGCAGACGCAGGCGTTTCCCCCGCAAAGCAGGCAAGGCTCGGGATCATCCGGCGGTTCGACGTGATTAGCGCAGGAGACGAGGCAAGGCAAGAGAAAAACTGCGATGAGCAATGCGATCAGTATGCGTTTTCTCAACATAGAAAAGCCCTCCCCTCCCGCTTTTCTATAATTATAGCATATTCTGTCAAGCGCCGGCAACTCCGGGTGCAAACGACAACACAGCTATGCGACGCTTCTGTTGCCGACGAGGCAAGAAGAAAAAAGGCAGGGGAACCCCCCTGCCTTGCGCAATAAATCTTACTCGGCTTGCGCCGCGGGAGCAAAAGAATAATCCTCGGAATCATCGGCGGGAAAAGCTTCTTTGGCGGCGGGCGTTTTGGCGCCTTTATCCGCCGCAACCGGGGCGGCGGCCATGGATTCGCCCTGTCTGGCCTCTATGACAGCATCCGCCATTTTGGCGGCCAGAAGTTTGACCGCGCGGATGGCGTCGTCGTTGCCGGGGATGACATAGTCAATCTCGTCGGGGTCGCAGTTGGTATCCACAATGCCCACGATGGGAATTTGCAGGCGGCGGGCTTCCGCCACGGCGATCCTTTCCTTCCTCGGGTCAACGATGAAAAGCGCGCCGGGCAGGCGTTTCATATCCTTGATGCCGCCCAGGAAACGCTGAAGTTTTTCCTGCTCCCCGCGCAGCTGCGAAACTTCCTTCTTGGGCAGTTTCTCGAAGGTGCCGTTTTGCTCCATCGCTTCAAGCTGGCGCAGGTGGTCTATCCTTTTCTGGATGGTGTTGAAATTGGTCAGCATGCCGCCCAGCCAACGCTCGTTGACATAAAACATGCCGCAGCGCAAGGCTTCATCTCTGATGGAATCCTGGGCTTGTTTTTTGGTGCCCACAAAAAGCACGGATTTGCCTTCCGCCGCCACCGAGCGGATGAAGTTATAGGCCTCGTCCACCTTATGAACGGTTTTTTGCAGGTCAATGATATAGATGCCGTTGCGTTCCGTAAAGATGTAGCGGGCCATTTTGGGGTTCCAGCGGCGGGTCTGATGTCCGAAATGGACCCCCGCTTCCAAGAGTTGCTTCATAGAGATAACAGGCATTTTTCTTCCTCCTCGTTTTTTCCTCCGGCGGGCCTCGTGCGCGCCGCCGCTTGAAAGCGGAACGATGGCGCGGAGCATTCTCACCGTGTGTATTTTATACGGGGGGTAGTATATCACAGCTCTGAATCAAATGCAAGCAAAAATGTGTGAAAACCGGGGAAATATTTTTCGGGGGCGGTTTTTTTCTCAGGGCCGGTTTTTCATGTAGGATAAAACAATTTTTTGCAGAAATTTATTGTATGACACGCCGGACAAGGAGGGAAATGGTTTGTCCGTCAACCTGGAACAAAAATTCATGAGCGAGCTTTTGACGGGCGGCACCTTCGTGCCGGATCTCTTGCTCGACTTTTATCCGCAACTGGGTCTGGACGCGGAGGGCCTGGTTTTTCTCCTGCGCCTGCTCAGACATAAGAAAGGCCGCGAACACCTCTTCCCCGACGAACTGGCCAAAGAATTTTCTTCTTCCAAAGAAAAGCTTTCGGAGCAGTTCGCCGCTTTGCGGGAAAAAGGCCTGCTCGGGCCTCTGCCGCAGGCGAATGGTTTTTCGCTGGAACCGCTTTTTGCGCTCCTTTTCGACCTGTGGGCCTTTTCCAAGATGTCGGCCGGACAGAAAACCGTGGCCGCAGCTCCGCCGCAGGAAACGGCGCATCCACCCAAGAAAACGCCTTTTGGCCAGCTATACCACTCTTTTGAGAAAGAATTGGGCCGCTGCCTTTCCCCCATGGAAAGCGAGAAGATTTCCCAATGGCTGCTGGAGGACAAAACGCCGCCGGAAGTGATCGCGGAGGCGCTGAAAAGGGCGGTTTTGCAGGGCAAGGCCTCCTTCGCCTATATAGACAAGATTCTGCAAAGCTGGCAGAAGCAAAATTTCTCTTCCTTGGCAGAAGTGTTGCATAACGACAGCCATCCCGCGGCCGCGCGCACTTTGCCCACTAAGCCCAAACGCCAGACGAAATCCGCCTACAGCAGCGTTTATGACAAGACTTTTCGGTCGTGACACGGTTCATTCAACGCAAACGGGAACCGAAAGCGGCGGCGCGCACCGCCTTTCGCTCATAATCCCGCCATAAGAAAATTTCCCCCTCCTTGAGGGAGAGCGGTAATTTTGCATTGCTTTCGCCATCCTGAACGCAGCGGAGAATCTTGTTTATAAGGCCCTTTACGATGCTCTTGGTGACTGAAAACAATAATTATCCACCCTTGCCTCCCCGGAGAGAGGCCGGAGGGTGGAGTAAAACCGAAGCCAGAGGCGAGAGGACAGAAGGATGAACAATATGAAAAAACTTTCTCATATCACCCCTCTCCTCCCCCAAGCGGGCGAGGCGGCGGAATATAAATGCGAAGCCTGTCAGGATACCGGCTGGTTGGTCGGCCCGCAAGGGGCTTCGCCCTGCGCCTGCCGCAAAGAGCGCCTGCTGGCCGCGCGGCGCAAGCAGGCCGGGCTCACCGAGGCCATGCTCAAACAAACCTTCAAGGCCTTCGAGCTGAAATATTATCAAGAATATCTGCAGGTGGAGCAGGGCATCAGCTATCGTGCCCTGGCTTACAAGGCCAAGAACGCCTGCCGCAAATTCACGCGGGACATCATCGCGGGCCGCGAGGCGCGCAGCCTGCTTCTGGAAGGCGGAGTGGGGCGCGGCAAAAGCCATTTGGCGGCAGCCTGCGCGGGCGAGCTGGTCAACAACGGCATCGAGACGCTTTTTTTGGTGGTGCCGGAGTTTCTTGATGAGATTCGCGCCGGTTATCAGAAAGCGGGGGAATTCAGCGAGGGCGAACTGACCTGGCGGGCCTGCCATGTGCCGGTGCTGATTTTGGACGACCTGGGCGCGCATAATTTCAGTGACTGGACGAAAAATAAGATTTTCACCCTCATCAATCACCGTCTCAATTTGTCTTTGCCCTGCATAATCACCACCAATTTGGACATCGAGGAAATGAAGGAAGCCATCGGGGAGCGCACAGTCTCCCGCATCGTGGAATTATGCGATTTTTATCGCCTGGAATCGCAGACGGATATAAGACTGATCGTCCACAACCAGAGATAGGAGCTTTCTTTTGAACAAAGCGGTTTTATTGGATTTTGACGACACTTTGGTTTATACCAACAGCTTTTTTGAGGAAGCCAAGGCCCTCTTTTTCCGCTTCATGGAAGAAGAGGGTTTCAGTCTGGAAAACCTTGCGCAGACGCTCAACGATTTCGACGTCGCCAACACCAAAAAAGCGGGATATATGGCCAAGGAATGTTTCCCGCTGGCCCTGCGCCAAACCTATGCCCATTGCTGCCGGCTGCGCGGGCTGGCCGCGGAGGCGCACAAGGCGGAATTTTGCGAGGGTTTGGGACACAAAGTCTTTGAGAGCCCGCTCATCCTTGTGCCGGGCGCGCAGGAGCTTCTGCGGAATTTGAGCGGTGATTACGCCTTATATCTCATAACGCAGGGAGATGAGGAAACGCAGACGCGGCGCGTGCGGGAAAGCGGCCTTGTTCCCTGGTTTAAGGAAATATGTATCGGGCGGGTCAAGACGCAGGGGTTTTTTCAGGATATCCTCGGCCGCCACGGGATCGCGCCCGCGGCCTCCTGGTCGGTGGGGAACAGTCTGCGCTTCGACGTTTTGCCTGCGCTCCTTAACGGCATGAACGCCATACATTTCCTGACCCCCAGCTGGGATTTTGAGCATACCGAAGTTGAAGGCCGCTATTATACGGCGGAAACCCTGGCGCGCTGCGCCGAGCTGATAAGGGAGCATGGGGTTTAAGAATCTCTTTTCGCGGCACGAGAACGCATGAAAATTTCCCTCATAGCATATAGAAAGGAAGGAGCGCCGGTGCGGAATCTGAAAGAGAAATTCCTCCAATATCTGCGGGTGGAGAAAAACGCCTCCCCCCGCACGCTCGGCGAATACGGCGACGACCTGGAGGATTTTTTTGCCTTTCTCGCCCGCTTCAACGAGACGGCGCCGGAGGCCCTTACGCCGGGCATGCTGGACGCGCTCACCATGCGCCGCTATCTGGGCCACTTGAAAGAGCGCGGCCTTGCGCGCAACACCGTGGCCAGGCACCTTTCGTCGGTTCGCTCCTTTTACCGCTTTTTATGCCGGGAAGGGATTATTGATGCGAATATCCCTTCCGCAACCGCCAGCCCCAAGGCGGAAAAAAGGCTGCCCAAATTCCTATATAATTCCGAGATGGAGGCGCTGCTCGCAGCACCCGATGCCAAGACTCTGGGCGGCCTGCGCGACCGCGCGCTTCTTGAGGTGATATACGGCGGCGGGTTGCGCGTGAGCGAACTGGTGGCGCTCAATTTCAGCGATATTGATTTCACGGTGGGCTATGCGAGGGTTTTCGGCAAAGGGCAGAAAGAGCGGCTGGTGCCCCTC
>WRDJ01000086.1 GCA_009783495.1 Clostridiales bacterium
AGCGCACAAAAACCTCGTTGGCCAGCAAGAGGCCTTTATCGGTTAGGCGCAAAAAGCCCCCCTCAAGTTCCAGCAAACCGAACTCCCGCAGCGATTTTATCTCTGGCGTGAAAGCCTCCCGCAGGTCGCGGCCGAAGCGCGCGGCAAACTCCGCGAGATTAATGCCGCGCCGCAGACGCAAGCCCAAAAAAACCGCTTCCGCCAGAATCTGCAGGCCGCCCGGCGCCTCCTCCTGGGCGACGGGCGCTTCCCCCCGCCGCATGGCCCGCTCATAGGCTCCTGCCTCGTGATTGACAAACCTCTTTTCATTAATGAAAGAGGCCGCGGAAACCCCCAGCCCCAGATAATCCAACCTTTGCCAATAGGCCAGGTTATGCCTGCATTGATGCCCCGGGCGCGCGAAATTGGCGATCTCGTAATGCGAAAACCCGGCAGCCGGCAGCATTTCCATGCCCAGAAGCTGCATATCGGCGCAAAGGTCATCCGGCGGCAAGACCAAACTCCTCCGAACCGGCTCGCGGCCCCAGGGAGTCTCTTCGTGTATGCTTAACCCGTAAAGGGAGATATGCTCCGTCTGCAAAGAAAGGGCCCGCTCCAGATCGTCACGCCATTGCGCGGCGCTCTGACCGGGCAGGCCGTATATCAGGTCTATGTTGATATTGTCAAACCCGGCTTCCCTGGCCAAAGCGACGGCCCGCGCGCTTTCCCAAGAGCGGTGCGTTCGCCCCATGCGCGCCAGGTTTTCGTCGCAAAAGCTCTGCGCGCCCAAAGAAAGCCTGTTCACCCCCGCCCGCCGCAAGCACGCGAGCAGGGCGGCGTCCACCGTGCCGGGGTTGGCCTCCACGGTTATCTCATCGCAACCTTCAAGGCCCAATCTCTCACGCAGTTCATGCAAAAAATCCGGCAGGCCCGGCCAAAGCGTGGGCGTCCCCCCGCCGACATAGACGGTGGAAAGCGCGGAAAGCTCCAGCCGCCCGCGCCAGAAATCCAGTTCCTGCAGCAGCAAAGCGCCGTAATCTTCCGCCAGGTCCCTTTTTTCCGTCAGCGGGTAAGAGACGAAATCGCAATAGTTGCAGCGACGGACGCAAAAGGGGATATGAACGTAAAGGGCTTGAATAGGCATGGTTGTTCTCCTATTACTGGCCGTTTGCCTCGATTTTCGTCAAAATCAAGTATGTTGCCGCGCCGGAAGCCAAAATCGTCATAATATCGACCGGGGCGAAGGGTATGGCCCCCATCCGCACAAACAAGAATCCGCTGCCCATGCGGAAGAGCTCCCCGCCCATCATCATCATTTCGCCGATATACATTATTACGGTAAGAGCCATGGCCGCAGTCGAAGGAATGATTGCGGAAAAGAGCCTGCGTTTTTCATAAAAACACGTTCCCGCATAAACCCCGGCGGTGATACCGAAAACCAGGAAGAAAAGCGTCATCAAAACGGCGGAAAGCGGCGAAATATTAATCTCCCCGGTTCGGAAAAAGGCGGTGAAGCAAGCCAGAATACAAAGCCCGATGAAAACGGTCACGGAAATCAGCTGTACTGTGAGCGGCTTTTTCCTTGTGAAGTCGCGCGTGCGGGCCATTTTATAAAACCCGTGAACGAGGCCGATAACCGCCAAGACAATCAAAATCGAGATGGCGTAAAAGTGAATTTTGAAAACCGGGCTATACCGTTCCGCCAGCGCCTGCCCGACGGTTTCCTGATATACGAGAGTTTGCATCACTTCCGGTGTGGCAATGCAAAGATACGACTGCCACGAACCCGCATCCATTACGCCTTCTTGGTAACTGAATACTGTAACCTGTTCGAAAGCGATTTCAGCAACCAAAAACAGGATTATGCCTAAAAGCGAAAGCGCCGGAAGCGCGAACTTTTTGCACCATTTGAAAGCGAGCGGCAATAAGGCCGTACAAACGATGAAGGCAAGGCAAATCGGCGTGTACGGAATGATATAGCTTGGGTAATCTGCAGCGTCGATGCCGCCGTTTCGCATATATGCCCAAAGCATGACGGCGCCCATATAAATCGGGTAGGCGGAGGCCAGCATAACGGCTCCCAACGATAAAAGATACATCTTTTTCGCAGTCACGATAATCCCTCCTCCCATCAATCCACTTCCAGAACCGCCATGAAGGCCTCCTGCGGAATTTCCACGTTGCCCACCTGCTTCATGCGTTTTTTGCCCTCTTTCTGCTTCTCCAGCAGCTTCCTTTTGCGGCTGATGTCGCCGCCGTAGCATTTTTCCAGCACGTTTTTACGCATGGCCGTCACCGTCTCGCGGGCGATGACCTTGCTGCCCAAGGCGGCCTGAATGGGAATCTCGAACAACTGCCGCGGGATCAAGCCGCGCAGCTTTTCCACCAAGGAGCGGCCCCGTGCGTAGGCCTTATCTCTGTGCACGATGCAGGAAAGCGCGTCCACCACCTGATCCGCGACCAAAATATCCAGCTTGACCAGTTCCGCCTGACGATAGCCGTCCAGCTCGTAATCCAGCGAGGCATAACCCTTGGTGCGGGATTTCAGATGGTCGAAAAAGTCATAAATGATCTCGGCCAAAGGCAGGTCGTAAACCATCATCACTCTGGTCGTGCTGATATAATCCATGCTGATGAAGGTGCCGCGGCGTTCGGCGCTCAGTTCCATGATGCTGCCGATGAAATCCGCAGGCACCATGATGGTGGCCTTGACATATGGCTCCTCTATGAAAAGCCTCTCGCCTGCCGGCGGCAGATTGACCGGATTGTCAATATAGATGACCTCGCCGTTGCTTTTGCCCACGCGATAGCTGACGCTGGGCGCGGTGATGAGAAGAGAAAGGTCATATTCCCTTTCCAATCGCTCCTTGATGATCTCCATATGCAGCAGGCCCAAAAAGCCGCAGCGGAAGCCGAAGCCCAGGGCGGTGGAGATTTCCGGCTCGAAAATCAAAGAGGCGTCGTTTAAATGCAGCTTTTCCAAAGCATCGCGCAGATCGCCGTAATCATTGTTTTCCATCGGATAAAGCCCGCAATAAACCATGGGCGTGGCCTTGCGGTAACCTGGCAGCGGAAAGGCGGCCGGGCGTTCCGCGTCGGTCACGGTGTCCCCCACCTGCGTATCTTTCACGTTTTTGATGCTGGCAGCCAAATAGCCCACCTCGCCGGCGGAAAGCCTTTCGATCTGGCGCTGCGCGGGGGTGAAAACGCCCACCTCGGTCACTTCCATGGTCTTGCCGCTGCTCATCATTTTGATCTTCATGCCCTTTTTCACAAACCCGTCCATCACCCTGATATAAGGGATGGCCCCGCGATAGCTGTCAAAATGGGAATCAAAAATCAAGGCGGAAAGCGGCGCTTCCGCGTCCCCGGCGGGCGGCGGCACGTTCTTCACGATGCGCTCTAAAATCTCCTTGGTGCCCTGCCCGGTCTTGGCGGAGGCCAGAATGGCGTCGGAAGCCGGCAGGCCGATAACTTCCTCGATCTGCCTGATCACCGCTTGCGGGTCGGCGCTGGGCAAGTCTATTTTGTTGATCACCGGGATGATCTCCAGGTTATGCTCCACCGCCAGATAGACGTTGGCCAAGGTCTGCGCCTCAATGCCCTGGGCCGCGTCCACCACCAGCAAAGCGCCTTCGCAGGCGGCCAAGCTGCGTGAAACCTCATAAGTGAAATCAACGTGGCCGGGCGTGTCAATGAGATTAAGGAGATAACTCTCCCCGTCGTCGGCCTGATAGCGCAAACGCACGGCCTGCAATTTAATCGTGATGCCGCGCTCGCGCTCCAGATCCATCTGGTCTAAGAGCTGCGCCTCCATATCACGGTCGGCCACCGCCCCCGTGAATTCCAAAAGCCGGTCGGCCAAGGTGGATTTCCCGTGGTCTATATGGGCTATGATGCAAAAATTGCGGATGTTCTTCAATTATTACTGACCTCCCCTGTTTGTTTATGCCGAAAACGCTTGAGAAAAATATTGCGCACCTGCACCGCTTCCTCCATGCGCCAAAGCAGCGCCACCGCCGCATAAACGGCCACGCCCGCCAAAGCGCAGACCGCCAGTTCCAACACCTGATTGAGTTTCCCGACCGTGTCAAAGACTTTTTCCCACAGCCCGCGCGCCCCCCAAACGGCGCCGCCCATGAGGGCGGAGGCCACAAGCACCTTGCCGAAAGAGCGCGCGATGCGCGGCAACCCGATGTCCCCGCACTTGCGCTTCCAGAAAACCAGCAAAAGCGCGGCGTTGGCGATCCCCGCCAGGGAATAGGCCAGGGCCAGCCCTTCGTGGTGCATCGGCCCGACCAAAGCCAGGCTGAAAAGTATGTTCAGGCAAATGGCCAAAAACCCGGCCAAAACCGTGGTCTTGGTGTCTTGCAGGGAATAGAATATCCTGTTTAAAACATGGATCGCCCCATAGGAGAAAAGCCCGAAGCAATAGAAAAAAAGGGCCGCCGCCGTGACCGGCGTATCCGCGCCGGTGAATTCTCCGCCCCATTCATACATGAAGCGAATGAGGGGCGTGCTTAAAACCGCCATCAGCACCGAGAGCGGCAAAACGATGAAGATCACCGAACGCAGGCCCATGGAAGCGGTGTTTTTGAAATCCCCCTCTTTGCGCTGCGCGGCTTGATAGGTCAAGGTGGGGAAAATGGCCACGGCGATGGCCACGGCAAAGACCCCCACCGGCATATACATGATCCTCTGGCCGTAACGCAAGGCGGTCAGCATGCCGTCGGTCAGACCGGAAGCCAGCCTTTGCGTGATGAAAAGATTGATCTGGCTCACCGATAGGCTGATGAAAATGGGGAGCATCAAAAGCCCGAGCTTTTTCACCCCCGGGTCGCGCAGGTTTAGGATGGGGCTATATTTCAGCCCGACTTTGCGCAGCATCGGCGCCTGCACGGCGAATTGCAGCAAGGCGCCCAGCACCACGCCCACGGAAAAACCGGCTATGCCGTATCCGGGCCAGACCATTTCTATGG
>WRDJ01000087.1 GCA_009783495.1 Clostridiales bacterium
AAGCGTATGCGTGCCGTAGTCAAGGGCTTCCGCCACCTTGCCGGAAATTACGCCGTTGGTATATTTCGGGATATAGAGGAGGCCGTTGGCCGTGCGGTGCTCGGTTTCGCAGCCCGCAAATTTGTCGGTGTTTCGGCCGCTCTTGAAGCCGAAATGCTCGAAAACGCGGAAGGGCGCGCTTTCGCTCAAAACGGAAACATTGAATTGCCCGGTTTTCAAGATCATATCGTGGGTCAGGTTGGCTTTGTTCACGGCCACGGAGACCCTGAGCGGGGAGGCGGTGATCTGCATGGCGGTGTTGATGACGCAGCCGTTGTCCTTTGCGCCGTCCTTGGCCGTCAGGATGAAAAGACCGTAAGAGAGCTTGAACAGGGCCGCCGGGTCAACGGTGTTCAAAGCTGCGGGATTGCCGCGGATCCCCTGCTTGGGCGCGCCGGGCAAGCCGGCGGCGAGCGCCTCAACAAGGGCTTCGATTTCCGCCAGCTGTGCCTTTTTCAGGCTGGATTTTATGCTGATCGTGTTTTCCAGGATTTTGATGTTGCGGCATTTTTCCAGCTTTTCGCGCATCAGCCGGCCGCTCGCGGCGGCCCAGGAACCGTTTTCGATCACAGCGGCGGTGCGGTTCTGAATATTATGGGCAACAAGGTCGTTGAACAGATCCTCCATCGTAACGAAAATCCCCGCGTTATAGGTGGTGGAGGCGAATACCAAATGGCTCCATTTGAAGGCCGCCGAGATTATCTCTGAGGCCGGGGTCACGGAAACGTCGAACATCTCCGTTTTGACGCCTCTATCGCGCAGGCGGGCGGCGAGGATCTCCGCCGTGTTTTCCGTGTTTCCGTAAACCGAGGCATAGGCGATCATCACGCCCTGCTCCTCCGGCTCATAGGCGCTCCAAAGCGCGTATTTGGCGATGAAATCCCCGATGTTTTTGCGCCAGACGAAGCCGTGCAGCGGGCAGATCATCTCAATGGTCAGGCCGGAAGCCTTGCCCAGCAACGCCTGCACCTGCCGTCCATATTTGCCCACGATATTGGTATAATAGCGCCGGGCCTCGTCCAGATAATCCCTGAAGAAGTCCACCTCATCGGCGAACAAAGCGCCGTTTAACGCGCCGAAGCAACCGAAAGCGTCTGCGGAAAAGAGGATTCTCTCTGTGGAATCATAGGTCACCATCACCTCCGGCCAATGCACCATGGGCGCCATGACGAAGTGCAGGTTATGTTTGCCGGTGTTCAGCGCGTCGCCTTCCCCCACGATGAGAACGCGCCCGTCTGTCTCAAAATCATGGAACTGTTTGATAAACTCCAGCGTTTTGGCATTGCAAACGATCTTCATTTCAGGATAAAGGGCGGCCAGCTCCGCCACGGCGGCGGAATGGTCCGGTTCCATATGCTGCACGATGAGATAATCGAGCTTTCTGCCGGAAAGCGCCTGCGCCAGGTTTTCCATGAATCTCTGCCGCACCGCCTTGTCTACGGTGTCGAAGAGGACAGTTTTTTCGTCGCTCAAAAGATATGAGTTATACGAGACGCCGCGCGGAACGGAATAGACGCCCTCGAACATGGCCAAGCGGCGGTCGTTCGCGCCGACCCAGGTCAAATCGCCCGTAATTTTTTTCAGACAATACATAAACCCGCCCCCAATCATAAGATTTGCTTTATTTTTATTATAATATCTCCGGCAAAGATTTACAAGAAGGAAAGGAGACGGGCCATAAAAATTGAATAATTAATTGAAGTGGCGGCAAAGAGGAAGGGACACCCATGGCAGAACGAAACAGAGACAGAGAAAGAGAAAGTGCCGCGAGAAGGCGAAGCGCCGCACAGAAGGGCCGCAACGCGCAAAATGGCCGAGCCGCGCAGAAAGGCCGTTCAGCGCAAAAGGGCAAGGTCGCGGATATAGATCATTACCGGCAGAGGCGCCGCCGCCTCGCCGGCGGGGAAGGCGTCGCTGATATTGGCGCTTACCGCAATAAGCGCCGCCGCAACTTAGGCATCGGCTGGCTCATGTATGTGCTTTTTTTGATGGCCTGCCTTTGCGCCGGCTATTGCTTCACACTCTCGCCGCTTTTCAACATTGAGCGCATCGAGGTGGAAGGGAACCAGACCGTCTCCGCCGAGCGGGTCAGGGAACTCAGCGGCATTGAGCCGGGGCAAAATATTTTTTCGGTCTCGGCCCTGCGCGTCACCCAATACATAAACATCGAACCCGCCTTTTACGCCTCCGAGGTGATAAAAAAATTCCCTTCCACCGTCATCATCCGGGTATATGAGCGCCAGCCCCTGGCCTTGATCGCTTTCTCCGGCGGTTTTCTGCAGATTGACAGAACGGGAATGGTGCTGGCCCGTCTCAAGGTGGTGGAAGATTTCGATCTGCCCGTGATCAGCGGGGTGAGCGGCTTCCATTCCGGCATAGTGCCCGGCACGCCCATAGACAGCCCAAGCATGGCCGCCGCCCTTTCCCTGATGAGGCAGTTCACGGAGGAGGTCTTTTGCTCTATCGTGGAGATCAACGTGGCGGATACGGAAAACATCCGCCTCTTTATGGCCTCCGGCATAGAGCTGCGCATCGGCGATCAAACAGATTTTTTGGCGAAATATCAAGTTTTTTGTGATATAATAGAGGATGAAGCGAATAAGAATAGAATCAACACTATATGGTATATAGATGTGAAATTGAAGAACCGCCCGGCCATATCCCGCAAGTAAAGCGCCGCCCATAATTTCCCTGCCAAAAACTTTGTCAATTAAGAAGGGAATTTAATATTTTTGTTGAAGAAGTCTATGCAACGGGAATTATAATATATTCACTGCGGTGAGGAGGATTTGTTGATGTTGGAATTTATTGACGTCGTAAGCGCCCAGTTTGCCAAAATTAAGGTCGTGGGGGTGGGCGGAGCCGGTGGCAATGCGGTGAACCGCATGATCTTATCCAAACTTGAAGGGGTAGATTTCATCTCCATCAATACGGACGCCCAGGCTCTTAGCCATTCCAAGGCCGATTTTTCCCTGCAGATCGGCCTCAAGCTCACCAAGGGCTTGGGGGCCGGCAGCAATCCGGAAATCGGCAAGAAAGCCGCCGAAGAAAGCCGCGATGAGATCAAAAAAGCCATAATCGGTTCGGATATGGTTTTCATCACCGCCGGCATGGGCGGAGGCACGGGCACCGGCGCCGCCCCGATCGTCGCCGAAATCGCCAGGGAATGTGGGGCTCTGACCATCGGCGTGGTCACCAAGCCCTTCACCTTTGAGGGCCGGCGCCGCTCGCAGCAGGCGGAAGTCGGCATCAGCGACCTGAAAGACAAGGTGGATACCCTGATCGCCATTTCCAACGATAAGCTTCTGCAAATCGTGGATAGAAAGACCACCATCACGAAATCCTTCGAAATCGCCGACGATGTGCTGCGTCAGGGTGTGCAGGGCATTTCCGACCTGATCAGCAAGCCCGCCCTCATCAACCTTGATTTTGCCGACGTCAAGACCATCATGGCCAATGCCGGTTCGGCTTGGATGGGCATCGGCATAGCCAGCGGCGAAAACAAAGCCATCGAGGCCGCCACCCAGGCCGTTTCCAGCGCCATGCTCGAGACCGCCATCAACGGTGCGCGCGGCATCCTGCTCAATATCACCGGCGGGCCGAATATGAGCCTGATTGACGCCAACGAAGCGGCCAAATATATTTATGACGTGGCCGATCCCGACGCGCACATCATTTTTGGCGCCGGCATCGAGGATGACCTGGAAGACAGCATCCGCGTCACGGTCATCGCCACCGGCTTCGAGGGCAAAAGCAACACTTTCACCCCCACCAGCGTTTTCGCCCCCAAGCTCGCGGGAACGTCCACAACGCCCCAGCCAGGCAAGCCGTCCCTTTCCGGCGGGCCGGACATCCCCAACGTGGTGGTCAAGCCGCTGGCTTTGGGAGACTTGGATCTGCCCATCTTCACCAGAAACAGATAAACACATATATAAAAAGAAACCGCGGCCTTGTGAACCGCGGTTTCTTTTTATGTGTTGGCAGATTATACCTCCGCCGAATAAACATTGTGCATGGCAGGGGCGCGCGGTATGCACCCGCGGGCGATCATTGATCGCCCCTGCATGATTAACCGCACGGTGATTTTTGTCAACCTGCCGCATAAACTTCTTCAATGGCGGCTTTGAGAATCTCCACGGCCATGCCGACGTCGTTTTCGTCAATGGTGAGTGGCGGCACCATACGTAAAACGGAATCTCCCAGAGAGGTGAGCAGAAACTTCCTATCCAGGCAGGCGCTTTTCACCGCCGCCGCCTTAGGCGCGTCAAGCTCCAGCCCCACCAGAAGCCCCAAACCGCGGATCTCCTTAATATGCAGCAGGGCCGCCAGTTTTTCTTTGAAATATGCGCCCGTTTCGGCCGCTTTGGCCGCCAGACCGCCGTTGACGATCTCTTTCACCGCGGCTAAGGCCCCGGCGCAGGCCAGCGCGTTGCCGCCGAAGGTGGTGCCGTGGGCCCCCGCGGTGAAGGCTTGCGCCAGTTTTTCCGTGGAGCAGAGGGCGCCGATGGGCAGGCCATTGCCCATGGCCTTGGCCATGGTCACGGCGTCCGGCTTCACGTCATAACCCATATATGCCATGAGGCTGCCGCAGCGCCCCCAACCGGTTTGAATTTCGTCCAGAAGCAAAAGCAGGCCTTTTTCATCGCAGAGCGCGCGGATGCCCCGCATAAATTCCTGCGTGGCCGGATGCACCCCGCCCTCGCCCTGCACCGGCTCGAGCATAATTGCGACGGTATTTTCGTCCACCGCCTGCTCAAAGGCTGCCAGATCATTGAATTTAGCGTATTTGAAGCCCGGCAGCAGGGGGGCGAAGCCCTTATGCAGGGCGCTTTGCGGTTGGCCCGTGGCGGAGAGCGAGCCGTAGGTGCGGCCGTGGAAGCTGCCCAGCGCCGTGACGATCTCATATTTATGCGG
>WRDJ01000088.1 GCA_009783495.1 Clostridiales bacterium
GAGCTAGATAAATATATCATAGGCCAGCATGAAGCCAAAAAATGCGTGGCGGTGGTGCTGCGCAACCGTCATCGCCGGCAAAAGCTGGATTCGGCCATCAAGGAGGAAATTCTGCCCAAAAACATCATTATGATTGGCCCCACCGGCGTGGGCAAGACGGAGATCGCGCGCCGCCTGGCCCGGCTGGTCAACGCGCCCTTCATCAAGGTGGAGGCCACCAAGTTCACCGAGGTCGGTTATGTGGGGCGCGATGTGGAATCCATCGTGCGCGACCTGGTAGAGACTTCCATACGCATGGTGCGCAACGAAAAAATGGAGATCATGCAGGAAAAGGGCGCGGCCAGCGCCGAACTGCGCCTGCTTGACCTTTTGGCCCCCCTGCCGCAGAAGGGCCGCGGCCATTCCGGCTTCAATCCCTTTATGACGCGCCAGGAAGAAACGCCGCGCGACGCGGAGGCCGAATCTAAGAGGGACGAAGAACTGCGCCGCCGCCGCGTCTGGCTGCGGGATAAGCTCTCCAAGGGCGAGATGGACCATGAAATGGTGGAAATCGAGGTTTATGAAAACGCGCCCCCGGCTTTGGGTGCTTTGGGCGAGGGCATGGAGGAAATGGGCATCAATATGCAAAGCCTGTTGGGCGGCCTGATGCCGAAAAAACGCAAAAGGCGCAAGGTCACCGTGGCGGAAGCGCGCCGCATCCTCACCCAGGAAGAGGCGGAAAAACTCATAGACATGGACGAGGCCACCGCGTTGGGCATCGAAAGGGCGGAACAATCCGGCATCGTATTCCTCGACGAGATAGACAAAATCGCCGGCAAGGAAAGCAGCCACGGCCCGGACGTTTCCCGCGGCGGGGTGCAGCGCGACATCCTGCCCATCGTGGAGGGCTCCACGGTGATGACCAAATACGGCCCGGTCAAGACCGATTATGTGCTTTTCATCGCCGCCGGCGCTTTCCACGTCTCCAAGCCTTCCGACCTCATCCCGGAATTGCAGGGGCGCTTCCCCATCAGAGTGGAACTGGAAAGCCTCTCACGGGAAGACCTGCGCCGCATTTTGCTCGAGCCGAAAAACTCGCTGATCAAGCAATATGAGGCCCTGCTTTCCGTGGACGGCGTGGAGGTGGAGTTTTCACAGAGTGGCATTGACGCCATCGCCGAGATCGCGGATAACGTCAACCGCAACACCGAAAACATCGGGGCGCGCCGCCTGCACACCATCATGGAGAAAGTTCTGGAGGACCTGCTTTTCGACGCGCCGGAGGTGATCAGCGGTCATAAGCTGATTGACCGGACTTATGTTGAGAACAAGCTTTCCGACATCGCCAAAAACGAAGATTTGAGCCGCTTTATTTTATAGAAAAACGCCAAACGCCGCTCCATATGCCCTTTATAAAGGCCCGCCGCCATAAGCGGCGGGCCTTTATAAATTCAGCCGCTCACGATGACGGGGAAAAAGCTGACCCTATCCCCTTCCTTGGGCTGATAGGAAAAGCTTTTTTTGTTTCCGTCAACGACGGCCAGGGAAACCTCGGTGAGCGGCAGGCCGAGACAATGGGCAACCTGCTCCAGATTGCTGCCTTCCGGACATTCGATCAGCCCCGTTCTCAGGTTATAGGTGGAATAACAATGCAACTGCCCCAAAAGATTCACTTCTATCCGCACAAAAACACCCCCTTTCCATAATAAAAATATTTTTAAGGATTTTTTCTCTATTTTTCCCTGTTACGCAAAAAAATATTGCAAAATTTTTCTTTTTGTTTTATAATGTGAATATGTATTATTTGAGACACTTTCATGAGGAACGAAAACGGAAAATTCTCCCGGCTCAACCGGAAACAAACACAATGGCTTTGTGCATTAATTTTATTGAGAGAAGGCGGTTTTTTGCAGGAATCCAATTATGACAACATGGAATCTGTTTTGCTGGCCTCAACCTTTTTGTTCGCGGAAGCCGGCCCGCTCGCCGTGGACGCCCTCTTGAACAGCCCTTTAAGCGAAAGAAAGGTTTTTCCCGCCGGCGGCTATATCCGCGGCCGCGAAACCCACGCGAACAGCCTGGGCATCCTGCTTTCCGGCAAGGCGAAGGTAATCAAATCCGGGGTCATCCTGCGCCTCTTGCGAACCGGCGACCTCTTCGGCGCGGGCACCCTCTTCGGTTCAGACAAAAACGCCCTCTCCGACATTGTGGCCGTCAAACCCTGCCGCGTGCTTTTTCTGCCCCGCGAACTTTTGCTCGAGCTGATGCGGGAAAATTTTGCCGTGGCCCAAAGTTATATGCGTTTTCTTTCCGGCCGTGTTTGTTTCTTAAACCGCCTGATTGACGAATATACCGGGCATACCGTGAAAGCCAGGCTGGCCACTTTTTTGCTCAACGCGGCAGTGGGGCGCGGCGGAAACGACCTGACGCTGGATTATAATATGCGCGAGCTGGCCGCGGCCTTAAACGTCGGGCGCGCCTCGCTATACCGCTCGCTGGCCCTGCTGATCAAGGACGGGCTGATCTCCCGCCAGGACAAGCACATCAAAATCCTTGACATCGAGGGTTTGAAGAACATTAGAAAATAATTTAAAGGAGTGATAAAAATGTCCAACCAACCCCGCGCCACCCTCATAAAAACCCTGCTCCGCCTCACGCTTATCGTCTTTTCCCTCTTCATCTTCGCCGGCTGCAGCGAAAAAAATGACGCCGTCATTAAGATCGGCATGCTGAAAGGGCCCACCGGCATGGGCGCCGTCTGGCTGATGGAGCAAAACGAGCTGGGCCAGACCAACAACAAATATGATTTTTCCGCTTTGGCCAATTCGCCGGATGAGATCTCGATGAAGCTGCTGGACGGCCAGCTCGACATTGCCGCCGTCCCCACCAACCTGGCCGCGATCCTCTATAACAAGACGAAGGGCGGGATCCTGGTGGCCGCCGTCCACACCTTGGGTATGCTTTATATTCTGGAAAACGGCGACACCATCCATTCCGTGGCCGACCTTGCGGGCAAGGAGATCTTTATCACCGGCGAGGGCGGCGTCCCGCAATACGCTTTCGAATATATCCTGACCGCCAACGGACTGGATCCGCAAAATGGCCTGAAAATCACCTATGTAAGCGAACACGCCGCACTGGCCGCCCAGATGACGGCCAATGTGGTTGTGCTGGGGATGCTGCCGGAGCCCAACGTCACCGCGGTCATGGAAAACAATAAAGCCGTGCGCATCGCCCTCAACCTGACCGAGGAATGGCGCAAAGTTGCGGGCGAAGAGGCGGGCGAGCTGGCCATGGGCTGCCTGGTGGTGCGGAAGGAATTCGCTGAGAAGAACCCGCAGGCTTTCAAGGCCTTCCTCGAGGAATATGAGAACTCCATAAAATATGCGCTGAACAACACCAAAGAAGCCGCCGCCCTTTGCGAAAAACACGGCGTCATCCCCAATAAAGATATTGCCGAGAAAGCCCTGCCCAAATGCAATATCACCTATATTGAAGGCTCCGAAATGATTCCCATCGTCAAGGGCTTCCTGACCGTGCTCTTCAACGCCAATGCGAAATCCGTGGGGGATAAAATGCCCGGTGATGACTTCTATTATGTTAAGTAAACTCAACAAATTCTGGCGCGGTCTGCTGATCGCCCTTTTCTGGCTGGGCATATGGCAGATCATCTATCTGGTGGTGAACAAAGGAATAATTTTACCCTCGCCCTTCACCACCTTCAAAGCCTTCTTTTTGCTGCTGCGGGAGAAGGTATTCTGGCTTGCGGCAGGGGCCAGCCTGCTGCGAATTGTGGCAGGCTTCGGCGCCGCCCTGCTCTGCGGCAGTTTGCTCGCGGTGGCCACCAACAAGATCGTGTTTTTGAAAGCTCTTTTCAACCCCCTGCTCACCCTCATCAAGGCCACGCCCGTCGCCTCCTTCATCATCTTGGCCATCATCTGGATGCCCAATAACAAGATCCCCGTCCTGATCTCTTTTCTGCTGGTGCTGCCGATCATCTGGGCCAACCTGGTCAAAGGCCTGGAAAACATCAATCAGGATCTGCTCTCCATGGCCTCGCTCTATCAAATGCCCCTCCCCGGCAAAATCCGTTACATCTTCGTCCCCTCGCTCATGCCCTATTTCATGGCCGGGGCCGTCACCTCCATCGGCCTGGCCTGGAAAGCGGGCATCGCGGCCGAGGTTTTATGCAGGGCCAACCCTTCCATCGGCGGCCAGCTTTACGACTCGAAGATATATCTGGAGACGGAAAACCTCTTTGCCTGGACCGTCCTCATTATCATTCTCAGCGTGCTTCTGGAATGGCTTTTTGTCTCGGCCATGCGCCGCCTCGGCAAGATCATGTCCTGGAGGTGAAAAATGCCGCTCATTCTCAGCAACCTGAAAAAATCCTATGCGGATAAAGCCGTTCTGGCGGATTTTTCCCTCACCCTTCCGGATGCGGGCGTGATCTGTTTTTTCGGCCCTTCCGGCTGCGGCAAAAGCACCCTTTTCAACGCGCTGGCCGGGCTGATTCCCTTGGATGGGGGAACGATCAGCGGGCGCGAGGGAAAAAAGCTAGCGGCGGTTTTTCAGCAGCCGCGGCTCATGCCCTGGCTTTCCGCCGCCGACAACATTTCCGCCGTTTGCGGCGGCACAAAGGCTTTCCGTAAGGCGGCGCACCGGTGGCTCTCTAAGGTGGGCCTGGAAAAGGAGGCGGGAGCCCTGCCGGGCGAGCTTTCCGACGGCATGAAGCAGCGGGTTTCCATCGCCCGCGCCTTGGCCTATGGCGGCGATATGCTGCTTTTGGACGAGCCCTTCACCGGCCTGGATCAAAAGCTCAAGGACGAAATCTGGCCGCTCATCAAGGAACGCTTCAAAGGCAAGCTGATCCTCATCATCACCCATCACACCGACGAGGCGCAAAGTTTGGCGGATAAGATTTACTATCTCTCCGGCCCGCCTTTATCGCTGCAAAAAGAAGTTATCCGTCCC
>WRDJ01000089.1 GCA_009783495.1 Clostridiales bacterium
AATGGCGACGCCCATGTCCAGGCGAGCGTCGGGGGCGAAGTAAAAACGTTTTCGCCGCCGGAAATCTCGGCCATGATCCTTGCCAAACTCAAAGCCGATGCCGAAGCCAAGCTGGGCGAAAAAATCACCCAGGCGGTCATCACCGTGCCGGCCTATTTCAACGACTCCCAGCGCAATGCCACCAAGGATGCCGGGAAAATCGCCGGTCTGGAAGTTTTGCGCATCATCAACGAGCCCACCGCGGCCGCCCTGGCCTATGGCCTGGATAAAAACGAGGCGCAAACCGTGCTGGTATTCGACCTGGGCGGTGGCACTTTCGACGTTTCCCTGCTGGAACTGGATTCCGGGGTCTTTCAGGTTAAGGCCACCAGCGGCAACAACCTCTTGGGCGGGGACGACTTTGACCAGAGAGTGATAGATTATCTGGCCGCCGAATTCAAAAAGCAGGAGGGCGTTGACCTCGCCAAGGACAAAACCGCTCTGCAAAGGCTGAAAGAAGCGGCAGAAAAAGCCAAGATTGAGCTTTCCGGCATGCTGACCAGCAATGTCAGCCTGCCCTTCATCACCGCCACGGCCGACGGGCCCAAACACCTCGACATCACGCTCACCCGCGCTAAATTCAACGAACTCACCGCCGACCTGGTGGAAAGGACGCTGGGGCCGACGCGCCAGGCCATCAAGGATTCCGGCTTGCCCGTGGATAAGATTGACAAGGTGCTTTTGGTGGGCGGCTCAACCCGCATCCCCGCCGTGCAGGAAGCGATCAAAAAGCTGCTGGGCAAAGACCCGCATAAGGGCATCAACCCGGACGAATGCGTGGCCTTGGGCGCAGCCATCCAGGCGGGCATCCTGAACAAAGAGATCAAGGACGTTTTACTTCTCGACGTCACGCCGCTTTCTTTGGGCATTGAGACGATGGGCGGCATCTTCACCCGCATTATTGACCGCAATTCCACTATTCCCACCGGCAAGCAGCAGATCTTCTCCACCGCCTCCGACAACCAGCCTTCGGTGGAGGTGCATGTTTTGCAAGGAGAGCGGCAGATGGCCGCCGACAACAAGAGCTTGGGGCGCTTCAACCTTTCCGGCATCGCCCCCGCCCCGCGCGGGGTGCCGCAGATCGAGGTGCGTTTTGACATTGACGCCAACGGCATCGTGCATGTCAGCGCCAAAGACCTGGGCACGGGCAAGCAGCAAAGCATCACCATCACCGCTTCAAGCGGGCTTTCCGATTCCGAGATCGAGCGCATGATGGCCGAGGCGGAAAGATATAAGGAAGAGGACGAGAAGCGCAAAAAACAGGTGGAGATCCGCAATCAGGCCGACGCCTTGGTTTATCAGACCGAGCGCAGCTTAAACGATCTGAAGGATAAGATAACCGAAGATGAGATGGCCGCCATCAACGCCGCCAAAGACGATCTGACGGAGGCTTTGAAGGGCGAGGACGCCGACCTGATTGACGAAAAATCCAAGGCGCTTTCCACGGTGGTTTATAAAGCGACCGAACGCATTTACCGGGAAACCGGCAAGGGCCCCTGCGGGGAAGAAAGCTGCCAGGCCCCGCCCGACGATAATTTTGTGGATGTAGATTATACCTCTGCGGATGATGACAAATAAAACAACGCGAGACAACGAGGTTTTTCATGGCTAAAAGGGATTACTACGAAGTCCTGGGGGTCTCTAAAAGCGCCGGCCAGGAAGAAATAAAAAAGGCCTATAAGACTTTGGCCAAAAAATATCATCCGGATCTCAACCAGGACAGCAAAACCGCCGAGGATAACTTCAAGGAAGTCAACGAGGCCTATGAGGTTTTGAGCGACGAAAACTCGCGCGCGCGTTATGACCAGTTCGGGCATAACGACCCGGCGGCCGGGGGCGCAGGCTTCGGCGGCGTCAGCGATATTTTCGAGGCCTTTTTCGGGGGCGGCGGTTTCGGGGGCGCGGGCGCGCGTTCTCATTCCCGCAAGGGCGCGGATATGCGCGCCGACGTCTCCGTTTCCTTTGAGGAATCCGCCACAGGCGTGGAAAGGGAACTCAATGTGGTGCGCCTGGAGAACTGTTCCGTCTGCGGCGGCACGGGGGCCAAGCCCGGCTCCAACCCGGTGAGTTGCCCGAATTGCCAGGGCAGCGGCAGAGTTCGCAATACGCAATCCACACCTTTCGGGCATTTCCAGACCGTGGTGACCTGCCCGCGCTGTCAAGGCGGCGGCACCGTGGTGGAAAACCCCTGCCGGAATTGCGGCGGCACGGGCCGCGAACGCCGCGAGCGCAAGCTCAAGGTGATGATCCCCGCCGGTGTGGACAGCGGCGCCACCTTGCGTATGAGCGGCGAAGGCGAAGGAGGGGCGCAGGGCGGCCCGCCCGGCGACCTTTATATCTCGGTGACGGTGCGCCCGCATAAACTCTTCAAGCGCAGCGGCGACGACGTGCTCTGCGATTTCAGCGTTTCCTTTTCCCAGGCCGCCTTGGGCGCCGAGCTGGAAGTGCCGACTTTGGAGGGAAAAGTCTCCCTGACCATCCCCGAGGGGACGCAAAGCGGGGCGACTTTCCGCCTGCGCGGGCGCGGTTTCAGCAAGCTGCGCGGGCGCGGCAAGGGCGATCAGCAGGTGACGGTCAAAGTGAACACGCCCACCCGCCTGACGGATGAGCAAAAGCGCCTGTTGCGCGAACTGGACGCTTCTTTGAACAATAATAAGGGCGATGAGAAGAAAGGTTTTTTCGGTAAAATTTTCAGTTAGGCCCGAAGCGCCAGTTTTAATAAATCACAAAAAAGAGCAAGCCCTCTGTTCAGGATGGTTTGCTCTTATTTTGCGCGCTCATCCCGCCGCTGGCCGGCCCGCAAGGAAAGAAGGATGCTGGCCGCCAAAATGGCGATGATGACCGCGATGGAAACCGGGATGGAAATGTGAAGGTCGAAAAATAAAAGCGAGAGCTTAAGCCCGGTGAAGGTCAAAATCGTCGCCACGCCGTAGCGCACATAGCGGAAGCGTTCATGCAAGTGCTCCAATACGAAATAGAGCTGGCGGATGCCGAGGATGGCGAAAATATTGGAGGTATAAACAATGAAAGGGTCGGTGGTGACCGAGAATACGGCGGGCACTGAATCTATGGCAAAAAGCACGTCGGAGGCCTCGACGATCAACAGCACGGCGAAAAGCGGGGTGGCTAAGCGGCGGCCGTCGGTTTTGGTGAAAAATTTATCGCCGTCAAACTTGTCGCTGACCGGCATCACCTTGCGCAGGCCGCGCAGCATCAGGTGATTGCCGAGATTTTTGTTCTCCTCATGCCCGCGGTACATATTCAGGCCGCTTGCAATTAGGATGAGGCCGAAAAGATAGAGCACCCACTCAAAGGCGTTGACCAGGGAAACCCCGGCGATGATAAAAGCAAAGCGCAGGATGACTGCGCCTGCGATCCCGTAATTGAGCGCCCGGCGCTGGCCGGAGAGGGGCACTCCGAAGACGGTGAAGATGGTGATAAAGACAAAGACGTTATCCATGCTGAGGCTGAACTCAATCAGATAGCCGCCCAAGAACTCCAGCGCGCTGGCTTGCCCCTTATAAACCCAGACCCCTATATTAAAGAGAAAGGCCAGCCCCATCCAAAAAAACAGCGTTTTCAATGATTTTTTGATGTTGTCGTCCAAGGGATTGCCTCCTTAATGGTGTTGGGTTAGGCATAGGGGGCTTAATCAGTTTTTGGCGAAAAAGGCATTTTATTATATCATGAAAGCGCCATAATGAAAAACGCGCCGCCGCCTGCAGGGTCAAACAGTCTCATATCTCCGGCAGCCTTTTCAGGACATTTCCGGCCAACACACCGATGAGCGCGCCGGTTATCGCCCCGGTTATCAGCAAATAAGGCAGCAAATTAAAAACCGCCGCGCTTCCCATGAGCAAGCTGGCCACCAAAATTTGCCCGATATTATGCGTCACACCGCCGGCGATGCTCACCCCGGCGACGCTGAAAACGCGAACGCTTTTCAGCAGCCACATGGCAAGCAGGCTGAGAAGGCCGCCGCAGAGGGCGAAAAGCAGGGCCAGCGGGCTGGTGAAAAGCCAGGCCACCAGAAAAATGCGCAGCAGGTTGACGGCCAAGGCATATTTTACGCCCAGCTTATATAGGATGACGACAACGACGATATTAGCCAAACCCAGCTTGAGGCCGGGGATGGGGATGATTAATTCCAGCGGGAAGAGAAATTCGATATAGGAAAAAATTATGGCGGTGGCGGTGAGCACACCGCCGAGTGCTACTCTTTTCGACATAAAAACTCCTTGGAGCTGGTTTTTTATGTGATCCCGTCCAGGCCGGAGGGGTCGCCGCCCTCAATCATAAGCAGCAGTTTGTTGGGCAGGCAAACGATGCTCTGGCCGGTCTTGCCGATGGGCTTTTGCCGCAGGCAAAGCTGGTTGGGGCAGTTGGCGTGGCTCATTTGCGCCTGTCCACCGCTGATCACGATGATGTTCATGCAACCGCCCTCGTCAATCTCAATCGTCCGGTCTTCGTTCAGTGCATAAACCCCCAGGATTTTACCCTGCGCGCCGACGATCTTCACCTGGGCGCCGGGGCTGCCGCCCAAAACGAAAACCAGCGCCAAGCCGCTTATCAGCAAAATGCCCGCCAGCAAAAGCAAATCGGCCTTTTTCATCACCAGTTGACCTCCCCGAAAGTGTAAGCGGGGTTGCCGATTGCGAAGCTGTATTCAAAGCCCCTGCTCAAATAGATTTTGTTGTCTTCGGTGATGAAGATGGCGGAAACGCCGGGCAAGTCGTTTATCATTTCCAGCCCGGCCTTAAGCCCCAGCAGGAAGGCGGCGGTGGAAAGCGCGTCGCCGTCTGCCGCCGCATCGCAAATGACCGTCACGGAGACCAGCCCGTTATCCGTGGGGAAGCCGCTCTCCAGGTCGAAAATGTGATGATAT
>WRDJ01000090.1 GCA_009783495.1 Clostridiales bacterium
GTAATTTCGATATTCGCGCCTTTTTTCGTCACAGAAACGACCTGGGAATCGAAATATACCAGCGCGCCCAAGGCCACGAAAACTTCTGACGGCAAAATCAGTTCGCCGTTTTGCACCTCCGCTTTATTGCCGAGCTTGATCGCGCGGCCATCCACGATGAGCATATCGCTGCCGACCGCGAGGGTGGCCGTGCCGAAGAAAGAGTCGTCCCAGGTTTCCTGCACCAGCTGATAAACCGCCTGATAAAAATCTTCATAGTTTCCTTCGCCGCCATTATCCGGCGCGGCAAAGGTGGGGACCATCGTAAAACCGCCTGCGAGAGTCAACGCCAAAAGAACCGCCAGCAACTTTTTAAACAGGCATTTCATTCTTATCAGTCTCCTTTTTTGTTTTTTGCACGAAAAACACCGAACAGAAATCACTTTTATGTATGGCTCCACAAAAAAACCTTTCCCCCGGCCAGCGAAAGAAAGGAATGTTCATTCGACAACTGGCTGCCATCCCGATGAAAACGTCTTAGGCCCTGTAGTTTTGCGCCGCTGCCTTTCAACAGCTTAGCCATTTTCGTTAGCTTGACTTTATCATAAGTTGGGAAACCCGTCAAGTATCCCCAAAAAAATATTTTTTAAGAAAATATTCGTAGCATAAGAACCCGTTTTCATGGCCGGAAATACCGGATTTCGCTGAGCGAAAAAAAACCTATGATTCTCTCACATTGGGAAGGTTTTTCACATCTTTAAAGCGGGGAATAGGGGCTTGCATTTTTATCCCGTTTTGTTATAATGAAAAGAAGTTATCGAAACGAATTATTAGATTAGGAGTTGAGCGGGTTGAGTAAAATAAAAGACCATCGCGTGTTTTTATCCGTGGAGGAGGCGCCCACGTCCTGGTATAATATGCAGGCGGATCTGCCGTCGCCCATAGCGCCGTCCTTGCATCCCGTGACGAAGAAGCCGCTGCAGAAGGAAGATTTATCCGCCATTTTCGCTTCCGCGCTGATCGCGCAGGAAAACAGTCCGGAGCGTTATATCGAAATCCCGGAGGAGATCCGGCAGCTTTATGCCGCCTATCGCCCTTCACCGCTTTCTCGCGCCACGGCGCTGGAGAAACTGCTTGATACCCCGGCCAAAATCTATTATAAATACGAGGGGCAGAACCCGGCCGGCAGCCACAAAATGAATACAGCCCTGGCCCAAGCCTATTATAACAAGCTGGAGGGCATCAAGCGCCTGGCTACGGAAACCGGGGCCGGGCAATGGGGCTGCGCCCTCAGCATCGCCGCCAACCTTTTCGACATCGAATGCGCGGTCTATATGGTGCGCGTCAGTTATGAGCAAAAGCCCTACCGCCGCTCTTTCATGGAATGTTATGGCGCTTCCGTCATTCCCAGCCCCAGCTATCTCACGGAGGCCGGGCGCAGCGTCCTTAGGCCCGATCCCGCAAGCAACGGCAGTTTGGGCATTGCCATCAGCGAGGCGGTGGAAGACGCTCTCTCGCGCGAGGACACCAACTATTGCCTGGGCAGCGTTTTGAACCATGTGGCTCTGCACCAGACCATAATCGGCGAAGAAGCTCTGCGGCAAATGGCCAAGGCGGGCGATTTCCCGGATGTGGTCATCGGCTGTCACGGCGGGGGGAGCAACTTCGCCGGCATCAGCTTCCCCTTCATGCGGGAAAAACTTTCCGGCAGAAAGGTGCGTATCATCGCCTCGGAACCGTCGGCCTGCCCCACCTTGACCAGGGGCGTTTATGCCTATGATTACGCGGATAACGCCATGCTGACGCCCATAACCATGATGTACACACTGGGCAGCAATTTCATGCCGCCCGGCATCCATTCCGGCGGGCTGCGTTATCACGGCGCTTCGCCGATCGTCAGCAAGCTTCATCACGAGGGCCTGATGAAGGCGCGTTCCTATACGCAGAATCAGAGTTTTGAGGCAGCCCTGACCTTCGCCCGCGCCGAAAACATCCTGCCCGCGCCTGAAAGCTCCTTCGCCATCAAAGCGGCCATTGACGAGGCTTTGGCCGCCAAAGAAGCGGGGGAGAGCCGCACCATCCTTTTCTGTCTGAGCGGCAACGGGCTTTTTGACCTTTCCGCCTATGACGCATATCGTGCCGGTCAACTCAAAGACATTTCCTATGACGAGGGCCTGTTGCGGGAAAGCCTTTCCGCCCTGCCTAAAGTGGAAAATGATTGACAAGCCCGCCTGTGGGTGATAAAATAATATTCAGTTTTGCGGCGCGCCCGCTCTTTCATGTGTACGCGCCGCCTATACGGGCGATTAGCTCAGCTGGGAGAGCGCTAGCTTCGCATGTTAGAGGCCGAGGGTTCGAATCCCTTATCGTCCACCAAAGAGAAGCCTGTATTACTGGGCTTTTCTTTGTTTTATATGAACTATTTTGTTTGTATTTCTTCTAATATGAAAACAAACCAACCAAACCAAAGCAACCGTTTTCTAAATTAAAGATTTGGATTATGACGACGTGAAAGAGCATGCAAAAAATTTTCCAAGCAAGCAGGTAAAACGTTTTATCGAATGGTTCACTTACAGCGATGAAACCATTGACGAACAAGACAAAACAAAAGCGTATCTGCCGTCTTTACGCACATCGGCAAAACCTTCGCAGGAAGGAGAGGGGTTGTTTTTTTACGAGTGTTAATATAAAATATTTATAACCCCTTCACCGCAACCCCGTTTGAAGCAAAAGAGCTTTCTTAAGGAGCTTTCTTTATGAGATTTTTTCTTCCTTCGGACAAAATAAAGGGTGCTCAGGCGCGCATCGAGGGCGCTGACGCCCATCACATCGCCAACGTGCTGCGCATACAGCCGGGGGAATTATTGGAGATCGCCTCTTTGGGGCGGCTTTATGAGGCGCGCGTCGTGAAAGCGGATTCAGAGAACGTGAGCCTCGTCATTGAGCGCGAGGTGGAAAAAAACATGGAGTCTCCTTTGCAAGTCTGGCTTTTGCTGGGCCTGACCAAGGGCGAAAAAATGGATCTGGCAGTGGAAAAAGCCACGGAGCTGGGGGCCGGCCATATCGTTCCCGTTGCCTGCCGCCGCTCGGTGGCGCGCCCGGATGAAAATCAGGCGCGGGCCAAAACGGAACGCTGGCAAAGGGTGGCCGAAGCCGCCGCCAAGCAATGCCGCCGCGCCGTCATCCCGCGCGTGCTGCCGCTTTGCTCTCTGTCTGAAGCCCTGCGCCTCCTGCCGCCCGGCTGCGCCCTTTTGGCGCCCTGGGAGGACGAACACGGCCTTTCCTTCGCGAAGGCGCTCGCCGCTTTTTCCGAAAACGGCAAGCCGGAAGCCGCCGCCCTTTTCATCGGCCCGGAGGGCGGGCTGGAAAAGGAAGAGGCGGAGCTTTGCCGCAGCTGTGGCGGGTTGACGTTCTCAATGGGCCCGCGCATTTTGCGCAGCGAGACGGCCGCCCTGGCCGCTTTGTCCGTTTTGATGTATATCTGGGGGGATATGGGAGGGCGCGGCGATGAATGAGCCCAAGAGCTTCGCCGTTTATACCTTGGGTTGCAAGGTCAACCAGGAAGAGGGCGCGGAGTTGGCCGCGCTTTTCAGGCAGGCCGGCTATCCGGAAGGCGATTTCGCCGGACCCTGCGATATTTATATCATCAACACCTGCACGGTCACCCATATGGCCGACCGCAAATCCCGGCAGGTGATGCGCCGCGCCAAAAAGAATAACCCGGAGGCGCTTTTGATTATCACGGGCTGCTATGCGCAGACTTCCGCCGCCGAGATCGCCGCAATCGAGGGGGTTGACCTGGTGGCCGGGGTCGCCGAACGCGCTTTTCTGCCGCAACTGGCGGCGCAAAAACTGCGGGAAAAAAATGGCGGCGGCCCGCGCATAGAAGTCTCCGATATAAAAACAAGCGCCGTCTTTCAGACCATCAGCGATTTCCCCGGCCAACAGCCGCGGGTGCGCGCTTATCTCAAGGTGGAGGATGGCTGCGACCAAAGCTGCGCCTATTGCATCGTGCCGCGGGCGCGCGGGCCGGTGCGCAGCCTGCCGCCGCGGCAGGCCCTTTCCCGCGCCGCCGCTTTGCTTGAAGCGGGGCATAGGGAGATCGTCCTTTCCGGCATCCACGTGGGGGCATACGGGCAAGATTTGCCGGAGGGCGACCTGCCAGGCCTCATCAGGGGCCTGCTGGCTTTGCCGGGGCTTTTGCGCCTGCGCCTCAGTTCTTTGGAGCCGCAGCAGGTGAACGAAGAGCTTTTGTGCTTGATGCGCGCTGAAGAAAAAATCTGCCGCCATCTGCATATCCCGCTGCAATCCGGCTGCGACAGGACGCTTGCCGCCATGAACCGTAGCACAGACTCCGCCCGCTATGCAGGGATCATCGAAGAACTGCGGCGTGATTTCCCGGACATCGCCGTCACCACCGACATGATAGTGGGCTTTCCCGGCGAGAGCGAGGAAGATTTTGCGGCCAGCCGCGCTTTCGCGGAGGAAATGGCCTTTGCCGGGATCCACGTTTTTCCCTTTTCCGTGAGGAAGGGCACGGCCGCCGCCGCCTTGCCGGGCAGGGTCCCAACGCCGCTGATCAGGCAAAGGGCCGCGCTTCTCAGCCAAAGCGCGCAAAAGCTCACGGCCGCCTATGCCGCGCGGTTCATCGGCCGGCCATTGCGGGTTCTGGCGGAACAGACGGTGGAAAGAAGCGGGCAAAAGCTCTGCTTCGGGCACAGCGACAATTATCTGGGCGTGGTTTTCGCGCAGGAAAACGCCGCTAGGGGAGAGGTGTATGAGGTTGTGGGGAAAAAGTGGCAAAATGGTGAGATTTTTGCTTGCGTAGTGGGCGGAATTAAAGTAGAATAAGAATTAAGAAGCAAAAAAATATTATTTTTATGAAAGAAGGATGGATAAATGCAAAAACTGGTGTACTTAAGCAATAGCCGAGATTATAC
>WRDJ01000091.1 GCA_009783495.1 Clostridiales bacterium
GCATCAGGGGACATATAAACGTAATGCTGGATATAGTTATCCACGATGCCGGTGACTTCGGCGTTGAGCGCTCTGCCGCCGCTTAAAGTCATGGTGAAGCTATCGCCGATCCCCACGCCCATGACGCGGGCCAGCTTGGCGGTGATTAAGACGCTGCCCTCGCCCATCGGCACGGCTTTACCCGTTTCCGGCGAGGCGAGTTCGATATAGGCAGACAGATTTTTCGGGATGTCCGGGATCACCAGAAAGGCGGGCAGGCTGCCGCCAGGGCCGCCCGCAGTCACCGCTTCCTCCCGGATATAGAGGCTGGCGGCGGGCAGGAGGGCGTTCAGCCCGGCGAACTGTTCCTCCGTGCGCATATCCTTGAGATAGGCGCGCGTCTCATATTTCATGATGCTTCCGTATTGCAAAGTGGCCACGCTTCCGATGCTGTCGCGCAGGCCGAAGGCCGTGAGCAAAAGCGCTGAGCAGCCGGCCACGCCGGCCAAGGTCATCAAGAAGCGTTTTTTATAGCGGAAGATGTTCCTGGCGCTGACCTTGCTGAAAAAACCGAGCCGCTTCCAGATGAAGGGGATTCTTTCCAGCAGGACGCGCTGCCCGTCGGTCGGGGGCTTCGGGCGCATCAGCAGGGCCGGGCTGCCGCTCATGGATTTCAGGCAGGTGATCAAGGTCACCAGCGCCACCGCCGCCACCGCCGTCACGACGGCTATCGCGCCGATGAAAAGCGGGATGGGCATTTCGATGGGCGGCATATTATATAAATGCCCGTAAGCGTCGGAGATGATGGCCGGGAAGAGCTTGCTGCCGAAAACCACGCCGATGACGCCGCCGCTCAAACCGGCGCTCGCGGCATAGAAGAGGTATTTCGTCATGGTTGCCGCCGGACGGTAGCCCAGAGCCTTATAAATCCCGATCTGTGTGCGCTGATTTTCCACCATGCGCGACATGGAAGTGAGCGAGACCATGACCGCCACCAGGAAAAAGACCAGAGGGAAGATATAGCCGATCTTTTCCAGCCGCAGCGTGTCCTGATAATAGGAGTCGAAATTGAGCCCGCTCTTGCGGGTGAAATAAAACCATTCGGGCGCGGGCGCACCGTCGAGCTTTTCCTGTGCTTCCTCAAGCTCGCTTTTTGCTTCGGTAAGTTTGGCGCGTGCTTCGGCTTCCTCGTTTTCCAGGGTCAGCAGGCCGGCGTGATATTCATCCAGCCCAGCGTGATATTCGTCCCAGCCCGCGTCAATTTCCGCCTGTTTGACCTCTAACTCGCGCAGCGCGGCGTAAACCTGCTCGTATTGGGCGTCCAGTTCCGGGTCGAGGCCCGGCGGCCCCAAGAGCGCCAGCCCGGCTAGGGCCTCCTCCAAAAGCCCGCGCGCTTCTTCGAGACGCGCTTGTGCGTCCTCCAGTTCGAGTTTCGCTTCGTCCAGCTTGGCTTTCGCCTGTGCAAGTTCCAGGCGGCCCGCGGCGATTTTTTCCTCCAATTCCCGCAAAGCGTCGGCATATTCGGCCCAGCCTTCGTCGAGCTTGCGCTGCGCCTCGGTCAACTCGTCTTTTTTAGCCTGGACTTGCGCTTTCCCCGTTTCTTCGACCAGGAGTTTCCAGCCGTCGGCGGCGGCATAATAATCGGCGGTCAGGTTGTTCATATCATGCGAGCCGTCCATCAGCAGATAGACGTCGGTGAAAATGTCCGGAAGATAGGCGTCCGGGTGCAGGTATAGATAATAGCGCAGCGAGCCGTTGCCCAGAGCGGTGGCGCCCCGCTGCAGAGAGATATAGAGCGGGGAAGAAACGACGCCGGCCACGGTGAAGGTATCATCGCAAAAAATGCCGGAATATATGGACATATCGTCGAGGGAAAGTTTTATGGTATCGCCGATTTGTAGGTTCGCGTCCTCCAGCAGGCGGCGCTCGACCAGGCATTCGCCGGGGTTTTGCGGCAGGCAGCCTTCAAGAAGGTCTATGGTGTTGAGATTGCCGGGCAGGGCATAGGTGCGAATGGGCTGTTTTTCAGTTTCGATGCTGAGAAAAACGTCATAGATGAAGGTTGGCATGAGCGCGGCCACGCCCGCCGTGCCCGCCAACGCGGCGATGTCGTTCCCGTCGAAGCCTGTTGCCGATTTAAGCTGCAGGTCATAGAGGTTGTGCTCTTTATATGTCTTATCCGCAATGGCCCGCATATCAATGGAGGCGGCTTGAATGCCCACCACGGAGGCCGCGCCCAGCGCCGTGATGATTATCAGGGAGATGAAGCGCCCGGCCGTATTCTTTATCTCACGGAACAAGTCTTTCCAAAACGCGCTCATAGGCTCACCACTCTATCCCGGACACGGGCAGGGGGTTTTCGTTGTCCGTCACAGATTCGGCTTTGCCGCTTTTGATCTTGATCACCCTGTCGGCGATGGGCATGACGGCCTGGTTATGCGTAATCACCACCACGGTGACGCCTTTTTCGCGGCAGGTGTCCTGCAAGAGTTGAAGGATGCTTTTGCCGGTCTCGTAATCAAGCGCGCCGGTGGGTTCATCGCAGAGCAGCAGCTTGGGGTTTTTGGCGAGGGCGCGGGCGATGGCCACGCGCTGCTGCTCGCCGCCGGAAAGCTGCGCCGGGAAATTATCTAATCTATGGCCCAAACCGACGCCCTCCAGCACGGTGCGCGGGTCGAGAGCGTTTTTGCGGATCTGCGAGGCCAGCTCCACGTTTTCCAGGGCGGTCAAGTTGGGGATGAGGTTATAAAATTGGAATACGAAGCCCACGTCGTCGCGGCGATAGGAGCAAAGCTCGCGCGCAGAAAGGCGCGTGATGTCGCGGCCGTCTACGGAAACCGTGCCGGAAGTGGCGGCGTCCATGCCGCCCAAAATGTTCAACACGGTGGTTTTCCCCGCGCCGGAAGGCCCGACGATCACGCTGAACTTTCCTTTTTCCAAGGAAAAGGAAATGCCGTCGGCGGCGCGCACGGTATGACCGTTGCGATATTCCCGCACCACATCTTTTAAGACCACGTAATTTTTTGACATGAAAGCCTCCAAGTTTGAACATTCTTCCCACTTAATAGTATAATGACTTTGTGCGGTTTTTGCAACTGACAGATGTCTTTGGAGGGGGAACCCGTGCCCGGGTGAGGGAAACGAGCGCCGGGTTTCCCGGCAAGACAGAAAAAAGACTTTTTTTAATATTGTAAAGGTTTTTAAGTATCTGATAGAGAACAGAAAGCACATTCGGTTTTTAATGAGCGAACGGGGCGAAAAGCGGAGGTGTTCGGGCCGTGCAATCCTCGTGCTTTGTCATCATGAGCACAGCGAAGAAGCTAATATACAGATGTTTTAAGCTGTTTCGGTCACGCGGCTTTCTCATAATGACAATATTTGAACTGTATGTGGTTTTTATTCGGCGGGAGGATAAAACCATGCCCATATGCTAAAGGCCTTATGTTTGAGAATTGTCAGGCTTTTGTTTGGGAATTATTAAATGTGATTCCGCTGGACAAACCGCTGGAGATAATGTATAATACATAAGTTGGGAAATTTTGGAAACTTTTTTCACTTTTAGCGCAGCGGAGGGTTGCACACCGATGGTAAATCACGCGGAAGAAGCAAACAGGCAAAATGAAATCACCGTTTCATGGAACAAGTCATTGGGGTTCCGCCTGACGATGGTCGTGGTTCTGGTCTCGCTTTTTTGGGGTATCGCCGTGATGACCAGCGTGGCTTATATTTACCGCAACCGCATTGACTCGGAATATACGAGAAGCACGGCGGAGATCGCCAAAATTGTGGCTTCGATGCTGGACGGGGAGATGATAGACCATTATTTGCGAACTCGCGAGACGGACGATGAATATGAGCGCATTTTGGATCTTCTGCGCATCATGCAGCGGGAAACCGGCGTTGCATATATCTTTGTTACGAGACACACTGAAGAAGGCGAGATCTATGTTTTTGACACCGACGAAGTGGAACCCTTTGCCTTGGGCGAGGTGGAGATATGGAGCGAATACAAATATGATCTGAGCCTGCTGCCCCGCCTGATGCGCGGGGAGCGCGTCGAGCCGTATATCACGAACACCCGTTGGGGCTGGCTGCTGACGGTGCGCGAGCCCATTTTCCGCGCCGACGGGAGCGTGGCCGGCTATGCCGGCGTTGACGCCTCTTTAGCCAAACTGATGCAGGAACGGAAGGCCGTATTCCCTTTGCTGGGGCTGTTCATCGTGGCGATTTTGTTCATCTCAATGGCGGCCAATTTATTTACTATTCGAAGGCTGGTGATCTTGCCTTTGGGCTCGCTGGTCAAGGGCGTTTCCGCCTATCATCCCGGCGTGGCCCTGCCGGATTTCTTCGCGCACACCAAATCTCAGCCCGCTTATGAGTTCAAAGTGCTGGAACACACCGTGATAGACATGGATTCGCGCATAGCGAGCATACTCGACGAGGTGAAAAGGGCGGAGGAACAGACGGCGCTCATGCTGAATACCAACCCGCTCTGCTGCCAGCTGTGGACGTGCGACCTGAAAATCATAAATTGCAGCGAGGCCACAGTCAGCCTTTTCGGGCTGAATAGCAAGCAAGAGTTTATTGACGAATTTTTCAAGTTTTCGCCCGATTATCAGCCCGACGGGATGTGTACCCGTGAAAAGGCGCTCTTGATGGTGCAAAAAGCCCTGGAAGAAGGCCGCGTCACCTTCAGCTGGATGCACCGGCATTCCGACGGCAGACCCTTGCCCACGGAAGTCACGCTGGTGCGGGTGGCGCATAAGGACGATTTTGCCGTGGCCGGATATACGAGGGACTTGAGCGACATCACAAGCATGGAGAATACGATTTCCTGGCTGAAAAAAGAGACGGAAAAAATATATTATGA
>WRDJ01000092.1 GCA_009783495.1 Clostridiales bacterium
AGCGCGGAAATTTCCCGCAAATACTGATTTTGCATCATCAGGTTCCGCTCTCTTTCCTCAAGCAATACGCCTTTGATCACGCTCATGCCATCACCGCCAATATTATTAGTATAAACATTTTACCCAACACCATTGATTTTGTCAACGGTTTGTTAGGTAAAAATTATATAAAACCGCGCTCTTGGATCATCGCCAACGGCAACATTAACTCGCTTGGGGAGGAATAGTTTTGCTTGATAAACACCAGAGAGAAATCAATTATCTGCGCCTTTCCGTGACCAGGCGCTACAACCTGGACTGGTTATCATGCGCGGCGTCCGTGATACGAAAACAAAAAAATACCGCCGAAGTAACATTAAAAACCTTCGGCGGCAACGTATGGCGGCAGGTGCTATTTGAGCTTTTCCAGCAGATTATCCGGCGTGATCAGCGGGACGGAAGTTTCTTCAAGCAAAAGCTTCTCATCACGGGTAACGATATAATCAACCCCCGCCCTCTTGGCGCAAGCCACAACAAGCGCGTCCTCAAAGTCATCCATCGGTAAAGACAAAGCGTTGACGCAATCCTCATGCGCGACCGATACCACCGCATAATTCGCCAGCAGGTAACTGAGCGCGTTCTTGGCTGATTTCAAGTCACGGGCCTTGCTGTAGAGATAGAAAATATCCGTCGCGGCGTTCGCGGTAAAACAGCATTTTATCTCGCCGTTTTGGGCGCGCCACAGAATATCTTTCGCCGCCGCGTCGAACGGCTGACGTTCCTGTAACGCGTCCATAATGATATTGGTATCGAGCAGGATCATCATTTCGCCAACCTCTCTGTTCTCACATCATCAAGGTCGATATCGCCCGGCAGCGTTCCGAATAGCTGCTCAATGGACGTGACCGTATCCGGTATTTTTTTCAAATACCACGGCTCTTTATCAAAACGTATTATCTTGGCAGCCGGCTTTCCGTATTTAGTGATAATAATGTCCTCCGTTTCCGCAAGGTCAACATATTTGCCTACATTTACTTTAAGGTCGGACAACGCGATTAACATAGCTTTCAGCCCCTTTTCTGTTTAGTAATTTACATTCACATTATATCAAAATCGGTGCTGTCTTGTCAATAGTTTAGGTGCTGTTTGTAAAAATTATTTGTAGCTTTTTGAGGAGGGTATCAATTTGCTTGACCAACACCAGCGTGAAATCAATTATCTGCGCCTATCCGTTACCGGGCGCTGCAACTTGGACTGCATCTACTGCAAGCGGGAAAGCGGCAAAAGCCCCGACTTCACCGTAGAAGAGATAGGCCGCCTGGCGCGCGCTTTGACGGCGCTGGGCGTGAAAAAAATCCGTCTGACCGGCGGCGAGCCCTTGATGCGCAAAGACATCGTTGAGATTGTGCGCGTCTGTGCGGAAGCTCCCGGCCTCGCCGATCTGGCCATGACCACCAACGCCATCTTGATGCCCCGCTATGCAACAGGGTTGAAAGAATCGGGGCTCAGCCTGGTCAATATCAGCCTGAATACTACAGAACCAGAAACATTTAAGCAGATGTGCCGTTACGGTCGCTTGGACGAGGTTTTAGTTGGCATGAAGGAGGCGGAGGAAGCGGGCTTTCCCGTGAAGATCAACGTGGTGCTGATGCGCGGCGTAAACGACGCGGAGATCGGCGATTTCATCAGAATGGCCAAGGAGCGTCCTATCGAGGTGCGCTTCATCGAATATATGCCCATGGGCAGGAAATACGATAAAAGCAAAATGATTCCAACAGAGGAAGTTTTAGAGCGTTTCCCGGAGCTTTTGCCCCTTGAAAATGAGAACAGAAGCAGCGTGGCGCGGCTTTACCGCGGGGAGGGCTACAAGGGGCTGGTAGGCTTCATCTCGCCGGTCAGTCACGCCTTCTGCCATTTGTGTAACCGTTTACGAATCACACACGACGCCAAGCTGCGCATGTGCCTGGGCGACGACGGAGAAACCGATCTGCGCACGGCTCTGGCCGGCAGCGATGAGGAACTGGCGGCCTTTTTAGAAGAAGCGATAGCGGCAAAGCCCAAACAGGGGTTTTGCTCGGATTTTACTACTAAAAGAGGAATGGGTAATATAGGCGGCTAAGATGCGGGGAGGGCGATGAACGTGGCGAAAGTTCTGGCTTTTAATGTCAGCAAAGAAAAAGGCATACCCAAAGAAGAAATGGACATGGTCACTTTTCTGGAAGACAGCGGCATAGAGGGCGATGCCCACGCCGCGCCGGGTTTGCGGCAGGTCAGCCTTTTGTCCGGGGAGTGCGCGGACAAGATGCGCGCGGTCATGCCGGAGGTCGCTAACGGGTGCTTCACGGAAAATATCACCACCGAAGGTCTTAGCCTGAGCGATTTGTCCATCGGTGATGTGATCTTGCTGGATGGGCAGGTGCTTTTGCAGGTAACACGGGTTGGCAAAAAATGTTTCGGCGTTTGCGGGAACAGGGATATGGAGAGGGATTGCGTCATGCCGAGGGAAGGCATTTTCGCCCGCGTTTTGCGGGGCGGCACGGTCAGCGCGGGCTGCCCCATGACGATTATTACGTTTAATGAGGATGCCATATAATAGGAGGGTCATCATTTTGAAGAAAACAGTTTTCATATCCGTTCTGCTCCTGCTGACGGCGCTTGCGCTTTCCGGCTGCAATTTTGTCATCACCCCCGTCAACACTGTTGAGATTACGGATATGATGGGGCGCAAGGTTATGATTCCGGAAAACCCGCAGCGCATCGCCGTGTTGGAACCCTTTTCAAGCTATGCGGTAATCCTGCTGGGCTTGGGGGACAGGATTGTGGCCACGGTCGGCGGGGTGCAGAGAGATCTTTTGCTGCAGGTCATATCGCCGTCTTTGGTTAACGCGGCGGTGGTCAAGGAGGAAGGAGCCATCAACGCCGAGTCCCTTCTGAAGCTCAAGCCCGACTTGATTTTCATCAGGTCGGAGGATTATGCCAAAAACGCCGAGCGCAATAAACTCGATAAGCTGGGCATACCTTATCTGGTCGTGGACTATAGCAGCATGGAGGACCAATGCGAGATTGTGAGGTTGATTGGCGAAGCCTTGGGCCGGGAAGAAAAGGCGGCAACATATATTGAATATTACCAAGAAACAATCAGTTTAGTATCCGCAATCGTGGAAACAATTGCGGAAAATGAACGGCCCACCGTTTATCATTCCATAAACACCGCTATCACCACCGACGCCGCGGGCAGTTTGGGCGCGCAATGGATAGCGGTTACCGGGGCTAAAAACGTCTCCCTGAACGCGGCTTTGCCCCCGGGCGTCAAGGACTTTGCAACCAGCATTGAAGAGATTTACGTTTGGAACCCGGATATCATCATCTGTAATGAATCGGGCATAAACGAATATATCCTCATGCACCCCGGGTGGCAGGGTTTACACGCCGTGCGTGAAGGCAAAGTCTATCAGATGCCAATCGGCGTTTCCCGCATGGGCCATTTCAGCAGCATAGAAACCCCTCTGGCCATCTGGTGGCTCACCAAGCTCATCTACCCCGCTCACATGACCGATTTCGATTTTAGGGAGGAACTGAAGGTTTTTTACGCGCGCTTTTTCGATTATGAGCTGGATGAGGAAATGATAGACGCCATCCTCTCCGGCAAAGACATACGTAAACCCGGGAAACCAGGCCCTTAAATTATCTGGTTTAGAAAAAAACGCAAAGGGGACGGAAAATGAAATTATTGGTTTGCATTGACGACACGGACAATCTGGATTCAAAGGGAACGGGGGCCATTGCCGAGGAGTTGCAACAACTTATCGGGCGGGAGGGCTTCGGCAGCTGCGGCTTCATCACCCGGCATCAGTTACTCCTGCACAGCGACATCCCCTATACCTCCCATAATTCCTCCATGTGCTTCGATTGCGAAATCGCGGATGGGCGCTATGAGGAATTGCTGCCCAAACTCTTTGAGCATCTGCAAAAAGAGAGCGCATCCGGCTCCGACCCCGGCATCGCGGTGGCGATAATGGACGAAATGCTGGACGTGCAAGCCCTTTTGCGCTTCGGCATGGACGCCAAGCGCGTGGTGCTAATCAAGGAGCAAGCCTATGAGAACGCCGCGCGTCTGGGCGTCTGGTTGCGCGAGGCCGGCGGCACGGGCCAGGGAGTAATTGGCGCTCTGGCGGGCATCGGCCTGCGCTTGGGCGGTAACGACGGCGAGGTCAAAGGAGCGATAGAAGAATTTCTTGAAGGCGAAACATATAGCGTGGAACAGCTGATGCAAATCAGGGGTTTGCAGGCTGTTTGCGACGAGAAACTGAACGACCTTCCGGGAACGGACTTGGTGTGCATAAGCTGGAAAGCCAAACCCCTGCTCGCTCACGGGCGCATGATTTTGATGGTCGCCTCCACGGAGGAGCCGCATTTATGGCGCACAATGAAAAAAGACGATATGCGCCGCTTCGGGGATGAGCGTGTTTTCCGCGAGGGCTGCGAGAGCTTTCTGCCTGACGTGGCGGAGGAACAGGTGGAGGGGGGCGACCGCTCCTGCCTCAACTGCCGCTACCGCCGCTGGACCGAGGAAGGTTTTTTATGCTCCATTGTCGAACCGAAAGAGAATACCAAGCCGCAAAAGTTTGATGTGGTGGTAATCGGCGCGGGGGTGATTGGCGGCTTTGTGGCGCGCCATCTGATGAAAACCAAGCTCTCTTTGGCCATTTTGGAGAAGAACAGCGATGTTTGCTGCGAAGCCACGCGGGCCAACACCGCCATCATTCACAGCGGCTACAGCGCCAAGCCCG
>WRDJ01000093.1 GCA_009783495.1 Clostridiales bacterium
CAGGTGTTTGCAGGTGTCGCCGGGCGACGCGCTTTCCGGCTCTTCCGTGAAGATGGTCAGCAACTGATTTTCTGCAGAGAACGCGGCAAATTTTATAAAAAAACCTATTGTCTTGCCGGAAATTTTGTGGTAATATATATAAAGGAACAACCCATGGAGGTGAATTTCATTTGAGACCAGTCATTCTCGTCTTGCAGATATTGGTTTCTTTAGGGCTGATCGCGGTGGTTTTGCTGCAATCCGGCAAAAGCGCCGGCCTTTCCGGGACCATTGCCGGCGGCGCGGAAACTCTCTTCGGCAAAAAGAAGGGCTTGGACGAGTTTTTGCAAAAAATCGCCATAATCCTGGCCACCGCTTTCTTGGTTCTGACTTTGCTGATGGTTCTGATATGATTTTTGTCGCATAACGCGCGGCGGGAGCTATCCCGCTTTTTTGCGTGCCAACAAACAAAAATAATCCGGAAAGAGACCTTTCTCTTCCCGGATTATTTTTTCATAAAAACACTAGGCGATATACCGTTAGACAATATGACGGAAGGTGAGCAAGGAGGCGCGTTATGACGGAAAACCGGGAAAGCTTCGCCCTGACCTAGGCGGTTTTTTATATCCTGCTCTCGCTCTGGCGGCCCAAACACGGCTATGGCATCATGCAGGATGTTTCCGCCCTGAGCGGCGGCTGGGTGACGCTGGCCGCGGGCACGCTTTATGGGGCGCTCAACACCCTTTTGGAGCGCCAATGGATCAAAGCCCTGCCCGGCGCGGATAATTCCCGCAGAAAGGAATATGAGATCAGCGCGGCCGGCCAAGAGGCGGTGCTGGCCGAGCTTGCGCACCTGCGGGAGCTGCTGGGTAACGGAGAAAAAATCGCGGAGAGGCGGGAGGCATAAGGCATACGCTGCACAGGGTTTTCGGCGCCGGGGCCTTCAAAAAAGATAAAAAGTTAAAAAAGAAAAAATCATCCGGGAATAAGAAAAAGCGTTTCGCGGCAGAATACCCTTAAAAAAGGAGTTGTGACAATGCCGGACAAACGCGATAAGCACCATATGCACCATGCGCACCACAAGCCGGACGACCGTGGCGACAATGCGCAGAAGATAGAAGAAAACATCGGCTGCACCATTCTGAGAATGGAAACAGCCGAGGAAATGGGCGCCAAGACCCGCGACGAGAAAACCAAGAGAGAGTTGGAAGAGAAAAACTACCGGCGGCGGGAGGCCCTCAAGGGCATGCGGCACGAGCTGCGAGACGAAGCCCCGCACAGAGACGAGCCTTGAAGCCGTTATGGAGCGAAAGCGCGCAAATTGCGCGGCGCGATGAATTGCGCGGGGAGCGGAAAACCGAGGCGTTGATCGTGGGCGGCGGCCTGGCCGGCCTGCTCTGCGCCTATTGGCTGCGTGAAAAAGGCGTGGATTATATTTTGGCTGAGGGCGGCCGGATCGGCGCGGGCGTCAGCGCCAAAACCACCGCCAAGATCACCTCCCAGCACGGCCTGATCTACAGCGCCTTGACAAAAAGCCTCGGGGACGAAAAAGCCAGGCAATATCTGCTGGCCAACGAAGCGGCCCTGCAAAAATATCGCGAGCTTTGCCGTGACTGGGATTGCGATTTCGAGGAAAAACCGGCTTTCGTCTATTCCACGGACGACCGGCGCAAAATCGAAAAAGAAGTGGAAACGGTGAATAAGCTGGGCGGAAAGGCGGAGTTCACCGCAGAAACGCCCCTGCCCGTCAAAATCGCCGGGGCGGTGAAATTCGCGAACCAGGCGCAGTTTCACCCGCTCAAATTCATCCGCCACCTGGCGCAGGGCCTGAATATTTACGAAAACACTTTCATTCGGCGCATCGAAGGGCGCGCGGCTTTCACGGAGCAGGCCAAAATCAGCGCCGGGCGCATCGTCATCGCCACACATTTCCCTTTTCTCCGCTTTTCCGGCGGCTATTTTGTCAAAATGTATCAGCACCGTTCGTATGCGCTGGCGCTCTCCCACGCGCAGGACGTTGACGGAATGTGGGTGGACGAAAAGCCGGACGGCCTTTCTTTTCGTAATTATCAGGGCTTGCTTATCTTGGGCGGCGGCGACCACCGCACCGGCAAACAAGGCGGCGGCTGGCGGGAACTGCGTGATTTTGCCGCAAAAAACTATCCTGCGGCTGAAGAACGCTTTTACTGGGCTACGCAGGATTGTATGACCTTGGACGGTATGCCCTATATCGGCAGGCTGGCCGTTTCGGCTCCGCGTTTGTATGCGGCCACGGGCTTCAACAAATGGGGCATGACCTCCTCCATGCTTTCCGGCATGATCCTCTCCGACCTGCTTTGCGGCCGGGAAAACGAGTTTGCCGGGCTTTTCTCCCCGCGCCGCTTCAGGCCGAACAAGCAGTTTTTCCTGAATGGGCTGGAAGCCGCGACCAATCTCCTGAAGCCCTCCGGCCGCAGATGCACCCATCTGGGCTGTGCCCTGAAATGGAACAAAGAGCAGCGTTCGTGGGATTGCCCTTGCCACGGATCCCGCTTCGGCGAAGAAGGGCGTTTGCTGGAAAACCCGGCTGTCAAAGGCGCAAAGGTGTGAAATAAAAAATAAACGGGGGCCGCCGAAAGGCGGCCCCGTTAGCAATAATCAAGCCTCTTCCTTTTTAGCTGCGGCCTCCGGCTTTTTATATTTCACCGATTTATCCCGCAACTTAACATAAAGTTTGGGCGAGAACTTCATCAGCAGGCGTTTTGCGCCGTGCAGCATCCTGACCCAGCCCCGGCGCAAAAAGACCAGCAGGCCATAGGGCTTGCGGCAGACAAAGAGGAAGTCGAAGAGCTTTTCCAGCGGGCGGCCCAGCCATTTGGGGCAGGCATAGGCGAATTTGAAGAGCTTGACGAAAATCGTGAAATATTGCTGCGCGAAGATGATTTGCGCGTCGGGATACTGCGGCTGCTTACAAACGACCTCTTTGGTGAAGTCGGCCTCGTCAGCAAGAAAACCTGCTTCCTTGGCCATTTCGGTCAGCCTGGTATGCGGGAACGGCGAAAAAATGCTCACCACGATCTTGGTGGGCCTGATGCGGGCGTTCAGCTTGACCGTTTTCAGGCTCTTGCGTATATCCTCGTGGGGCAGCCCGACGATGTTGAAAGCCAGCGTCGAGATCTTATATTCGTTGAGATAGGCGAAGGCGCTGACGATCATTTCATCGCTCATATTGCGGTGCAGGATCTCGCGGCGCATGGCCTCGTCGCCGGATTCCACGCCGATGTCCACCATATAGCAGTTGGCTTCTTTGAGCAGGCGCACGGTCTTCTCGTTCAGCAGGTCGGCGCGTGTGCGGCAGCAGAAGGGGATGCGCAGCTTCTGCGCGTATAGAACGATGAACTCCTCGAACCAGGCCCTTTTCATGTTGAGGACGCTGTCCATGAAGTTAAAATACTCAATATAGGGATATTTGTCCAGGATGCTCTGAAGATAAGCCACGGCCTTGGCCGGGCTTTTGAAGCGGGCATAGCGCGCGCTTTCCGGATAGACCTCGCGCAGCCGGGAATTGGCGCAATAGGTGCAGCTAAAGAGGCAGCCGCGCGAGACCATGACGATGGCCGTCTTAATGCGCGAGGAAAGAAAACTGCCGAAATCGAAAAGCTCCATATCCGGCGCGGGCAGCGCATCCAGGTCGCCGATGAAGGGGCGCACCGGGTTTTTGATGATTTCCCCTTCTACGTTAAACCACAGGTTTTCGGTTTTATAGAGGGCTTCTTTATCGCCGAGGCGCTCGCAGAGATCCAGAAGGGGATATTCGCCTTCGCCGATGCAGACGCAATCGGCGCCGCGCGCCGCGATGACCTCGTCCGGGCTGAGCGTGGCATGATAACCGCCGCAGACGGTGAAAGCCCGGGTTTTTTCTTTTGTCCAGACCAGCATTTCCTTAACGAAGCGAAAGACCCTGGTCCAGATGGAAAAAGCCACAATGTCTGCGTCATGCTCTCGCAGCTGCGTGAGAAATTCCTCTTTTGTCGCCATCTCCCGCATATGATAGAGCGCCACCTCGTGCCCGCTCTGCTTCAAAACGGCCGAGATTGAGGCGATGCCCTCCGAATAACTGCCTTTCAACTGCGTGCCCGCGCTGTTTTCCACAAAATCGGGATAAACTATGAGCACCTTGCGCTTTTTCAAGCTCATTAATGCGTCTCCTTACCTCTGAACCCCTTTATATTGCTCCAGCGTCACCTGCGCGGTTCTGTTGGTGCTGGAGCGATAATAGACCACGGTGATGGTGTCGCCCACCTTGCATTGATCCAGCTGCGCGATCACATCGGCTACGCTGTTGATGAGCACGCCGTTGACGGAATATATGCGGTCTCTTTCAGTCAAGCCGGCCTTGTCGGCGGGAGAGTCTTTGATCACGCTGTAGATATAGACCCCATAGGTGGAGACGCGGTAGGAATTGGCGCTTGCTTGGTCGTGTATGCCGATGAGCGACACGCCCATGCTGACCCGCCCCGGCACATATCCGAGGTCAATAAGATTGTTGATTACGGATCTGACTTCGTTGATGGGGATAGCGAAGCCGAGCCCTTCGACGTTCTCGCCGGTGGCTTTGGCGTTGACGATGCCGATCAGTTTGCCTTCTTCATTGAAGAGCCCGCCGCCGGAATTGCCGGGATTGACGGCGGCATTCGTTTGCAGCAGGTCCATGACATATCCTTCAATGGTGACGCGGCGGCTTAAGGCGCTCACTATGCCGTTGGTGACGGTTCCGCCCAACTCGCCCAAGGGGTTGCCGATG
>WRDJ01000094.1 GCA_009783495.1 Clostridiales bacterium
CCGCCGTTTCGCCAAACGGCAGCTCACCTGGTTTTTAAGGGATAAGCGAATCAAATGGTTCGATTTGGGGGAATACCCGAACTTGCGGGATTTGAAGGAGGCGGTGCTGAAAGAAGCCAAGGATGCCCTTTGGGAGGAATAGAAATGACGTCGAGCAGCAGCGATTTGCAGGACCATTTTCTCAACAGCCTGCGTAAGGAAAGCATCCCCGCCACATTTTTTTTAGTCAACGGTTTTCAGCTCAAAGGCACGATAAGCGCTTTTGACATTTTCACCTTGGTAATCAACGCCGACGGCAAACAGCAGATGGTTTATAAGCACGCCATCAGCACCATCATACCCACGCGCGCCCTTGACCTGAACAAAGAACGCTGAAACCGGCTTCTGCTTGCCGCTTTTAGCTCCTTAGATAAAGAGAACCCCGCTTGAGCAAAGCGGGGTTTTTTGCTTGGTGTCGGAACCGTTTTATATTTCACGCCAAAGAAGGTTTTTTGCTATGATAAACGACGCTCCAGGTTCTTCAATTATGCATCTCTCTGAAAAGTTTTTAGACTCAAAGCCCGCGTTATCTGCCCAAACGATCAAAATTTCATCCAAACAGGTAATCAAATCATTATGAAAAGCCAAGTAGCAATCATAAATATCGCAATAGTAATTCCGTTGCCATCCAGCTATGTTCATTTTTCTCATGCCGGTAAAACGCAATTCGATTGATATCGGCTCCCATTGTCTTTGAAAAACAATGTCAACCTGCCAATCTTCTTGTTCTCCCATATGCATTGCCATGTCGGCATCAACCCATGCGCCGCTTGTGTATCTGATTTCTTTTATGCAAGAATCATGAAATCCACCGTAAAATTCCAGCAGACTATTTATATCGCTGTTGGACTTTATGCTATGCCATTCGCCCATGTTCTCACCCCTCACCAAAAGCGCCGAAAAAGCCCGATGACCACGCCCAGGATAACCGCGTCCGGCACGATGATGGGCGGCATGGCGCTGTTTTCCGGCTGCAGACGAATCTGCCCCTGCTCCTTATAAAAGGTCTTGACCGTGGCCTCGTCGTCTATCATCGCCACCACGATCTGCCCGTTGCGCGCGGAAGGGTTTTTTTCCACGATGATGAGGTCGCCGTCGAAGATGCCGGCTTCCACCATGCTCTCCCCGGAAACGGTCAGCATGAAAAGCTCCTTGTTGGAGCGCAGATATTGCAGCGGCAGGGGGAAAACGTCCTCATAATCTTCCAGGGCCAAAACGGGCGCGCCGGCGGCGATTTTGCCGATGATGGGCACGTTCACCATCTCATGCGTGCTTTCGGGCACGTTGGAGTAGGGGGGAGTGGGGGAGGCGGAATCGCAAACCTCCAAGGCCCGCGATTTGGATTGATTGCGCCGCAGATAGCCCTTTTTTTCCAGCGCGGAAAGGTGGCTGTGCACGGTGGAAGTGGAACTGAGCCCGAGAGCCCCGCCGATTTCCCGCACCGAAGGGGGATAACCGTTACGCTGGACCTCTTTTTTAATAAAGTCCAGTATGGCAGCCTGTCTCTTGGATAAACCGAAATATTCCATTAATAAACACCTCCATTAATTTTATTATACAACACAAAAAAATAAAATGCAAACATTTGTTCAAAATATTTAAAAAAAGTGTTGACAACGAACATTTGTACGATTATAATGAGTTTATGCGAACAAGTGTTTGTATAAACTCAAAAAGGGAGAATGGAAATGAGTTACGGTATGAATAAAAAAAGAAGAAAAATACGGAAAAGACGGGTTTTGCGTGTGAAACCGCTATTGTTTTTAGTGATTTTGGTGGTCAGCGTGTGCTTTCTTATGGGCGCGGCCATCGGAAACAACGCGAAGCCTGAGCCGCAAGGCAAAGAATTTGTCAGCGTGACCGTAAAACAGGGCGACACCATTTGGGGCCTGATCAAGGAAGCGCGGCCGGATTATAGCGGCAATATGCAAAAAGCGGTCTATGAAGTCCGGCAAGTCAACGGTTTGAGCGGGAATATGATCTATCCTGGCCAAATATTGGAAATACCTGTAAATTAACGAAAAGGAGATTGTTATGATGAAGATGGAGTTTCAAGCGGTTTTGCTCGAGGTCGAGAAAAAGACGACTCAAAAGGGCGATGCCTATCAAAACCTTTATTTTGCCGACGGCAGAGGTGTTTTTACATGCAGAAAGCCTGGCCACGGCTTCAACGGCGAGGTTCTCAAGGTTTATTCCGTTTCCATAAATCAAAAGATGGAATCCTGGGAGGGAAAGCCTTATCTTAAAAACGATATTCTCAGCGTCATAGCTGTATGAGAGTTTGCCCGATTGCGGAAGGTTAAGGCGCGCCGCTTTTCGCCACTACGCGCCTAACTTCCGCTAATATATATTATGTAAACTTCCTTTCTCACTTCGCTAGAGTTTCGCTCTGTTCCGTTCGGGGAAGCCGTTTTTTATTGAAGCTTTGCGGCCGCAATATCCAACAAGGCCCTCCCTTTCCCCTATCATCCTTCATCATGGAACAAGTTCTCCATAAAGGTTCCAGGTGTTGGCCCTATTAATTTTGATTTTTGTCATTGTGCCGGTTAACTGCGCGGCATCCGGCGGCGCGGGAAAAATCACGATTTTGTTGCCGTCGCTGCGACCGAAATAAAAATCTTTTTTGTTTTTGCTTTCGCCTTCCACCAGCACGGAAATCTCCCGCCCGAGCATTTTTTGATTCAAATGCCAGCTGACGGGATTCTGGATTTTCATAATCTCCTGCAAACGCTGCTTTTTCTCCGCAGTTGGAACCTGTGAAGTCATTTCGGCGGCCGGCGTGCCGCTGCGCGGAGAAAAAATGAAGGTATAGGCGGCGTCGAACTGGCATTCACGCACAAAATCACAGGTGCGCGCGAAGTCATCCCCGGTTTCGCCGGGAAAGCCGACGATCAGGTCGGTGGTTATAACGGCTTCCGGAAAAACGGCCCTGATAGCGGTCAGAAGGCGGCGATAATATTCCGTGTCATAGCCGCGGTTCATTTTTTGCAGGATTTTATCGCAGCCGGATTGCAGCGGCAGGTGAAAATGGCGGCAGATTTTCTCTTCTCCGAGCATCGCTTCCAGGATGCGCACGCTGAAATCTTTGGGATGGGACGTGATATAGCGTATCCTTTCCAGACCGTCAATACGCGCCAAGTCTCGCAAAAGTCCGGCAAAATCTCCGCCGTCGGGCAGATCTTTGCCATAGGAATTGACGTTTTGACCCAGCAGAAGAATCTCCTTGCAGCCGTCCTGCGCCAATTGTGCCGCCTCTTGCAAAATCAGGTCTTTGTCGCGGCTGCGTTCTCTGCCCCTCACATAAGGGACAATGCAATAAGAGCAGAAATTGTCGCAGCCGTAAATGACGCTGATCTGCGCCCGGAAAGTGCTCTCCCCGCGCAGCAGGCGGTTGGGCAAAAAGGCCGGGTCGGAATTCGCGCTCCCCTCCCCTATCGCGACCACCGTTTGGCCCGTGCTGAAATGCTCTTCCAGGTAAGCAGGCAGGTTGCCCAAGGTAAAAGACCCGGCCAGGACGCCGACATAGCCGCCGATGCCCGCCAGCCTTTTGGCCGCCCCCGCCTTTTGCACCAAGCAGCCGCAAACAGCTACGGTGAAAGCCGGATGGCGTTGACGCTGTTTTTTCAGGCTGCCCAGATAGCTGTATATCTTGGCCTCCGCGCTCTCACGCACGCAGCAGGTGTTGACCACGACCAACTGCGCGTCTTGCGGCGCGCTTACTTTCTCATAACCCGCTGCTTGCAAGACGCCTGTTATAAGCTGTGAATCATATTCGTTCATCTGACAGCCGAAGGTCTCGATGTGGTATTTCATTCCTTGTCGCCTCCCATGCGGAAATCCACCAGTTGCAACTGCAGCGACGAGCGGCCGTTGAACTCGTTGACGTTGACGGTATAAACGATGTCAAGCAGCACGCCGGGCGCTTTGCCGTATAAAAGCCCTTGCCAGGCGGCTTCCCCCCAGTTCTCCGCGATGAAGCGGCTCAGACGTTCCTTGTCGTGAAAGGAAATGAGATCCACGCTGCCATATTTGCCCTGCTTATTGCAGGTAACCTTCATAACCTGCTCGTTTTGCCCCAGCAAAGTTATTCTTTGCAGGCTGACGTTCTTATCCCCGAAAAAGGGCTGGTGGTTGCCCTTGCCGAAGGGTTCCAGCGCCTGCAGGGCCACGGCCAGCTCATATGAGGCCCGGGTGACGTCGAGGCTTTTGTCTATGCGCAAAAGCGGAGTCAGTCCTTCTTCATCAAGCAGGCAGTCTTCGTTCAAACGGCGGCGCAGTTCGCCGATTTTATCTTTTTTCACACTCAACCCGGCCGCCATGGGATGCCCGCCGAAAGCCTCCAGGATGTCGCGGCATTTCAGCAGCCCCTCGAAAATATTATAATCGCCGACGGAGCGGCAGGAACCGCGCACCAGGTCTTTATCCCCGCACAGGATAACGGCGGGCCGGTGATATTTCTCTTTGACCTTTCCGGCCACGATGCCGCCTACGCTTTCATGGACTTGCGGGCAATGAAGCACCAGCACCTTGTCGCTGCCTTCGCCCTCCCCTTCCAGCAATTCCAGCGCGAACCTAAAGCCGCTTTCCGTAAGCTCCCTGCGCCAGACGTTCAGTTCCACCAGCCTTGAAGCGATGGCGGCGGCTTCCGCGGCGTCCTCGCTCAAAAAGAGGCGGGCGGCCAGTCCGGCCCCTTCCAGCCGCCCCGGCGCGTTGATGCAAGGC
>WRDJ01000095.1 GCA_009783495.1 Clostridiales bacterium
AGGGGCTTGCCGCATTTCTCGCAGAACTCGCCGCTTTCCTCCGGGGTCAGCCTGACCTTTTCCATGGCTTTTTCGGCGTGGGAAAGCGTTTCCGCGAAGGGGCCGTAAAACTTGCGCAGGAAATTTTTCCAGACCATTTCCCCTTCCTCCACCATATCCAGCTCTTTTTCCATGCCGGCGGTGAATTCCACGTCAATGATGTCGGTGAAATATTCCTTCATAACGTCCACGACGACTTTGCCCAACTCGGTGGGAAAGAAAAGTTTTTCCTCCTTCACCACATAACCGCGCGAGCCGATGATCTCGATGGTCGGCGCATAGGTGCTGGGGCGGCCTATGCCGAGTTCCTCCAGAACTTTCACCAGCATAGCTTCCGTATAACGCGGGGGCGGCTGGGTGAAATGCTGCTCCGGCGCAAGTTTTTGCAGAAGCAGGGGTTCTCCCTCTTTGAGGGAAGGAAGCAGGCCTTCCGGCTCGCTCTCGCCGTCGTCCTTGCCTTCGATATAGACCTGCATGAAGCCGGGGAAGCGCAAAACGCCGCCGCTGGCGCGGAAGAGGGCCTCGCCCGCCGTGATCTCGGCGGTGGTCACGTCATAAACGGCCGGACTCATCTGGCTGGCGATAAAACGCTCCCAGATCAGCTTATACAGCTTAAACTGCTGCGCGCTGAGAAAAGGCTTAACCGAAGCCGGAGTGCGTTCCGCCGAGGTGGGGCGGATTGCCTCATGGGCGTTCTGCGTTTTGCCCTTGCTGGCATAGAAATTGGGCTTTTCTGGGACGAAGGCCGCCCCGTATTTGGCGGCGATATAAGCGCGCGCCTCCTTTTGCGCTTCGTCGGCCACGCGCACGGAATCCGTGCGCATATAGGTGATGAGCCCCGTCACGCCGTCGGCGGTGGCCACGCCTTCATAAAGCTGCTGGGCCGTGCGCATGGTGGTTTTGGCCGGCATGGAAAAGCGGCGCGAGGCCTCCTGCTGCATGGTGCTGGTGGTGAAGGGGGGAGCGGCGCCTTTCTTTTTCTCCTTGGTCTGCACGGAGGAAACGATATATTGCTTGCCCTCCAGATAGGCCAGGATCTTATCCATTTCCGCCCGGTTGGCGATCTCGGCTTTCTTCTTGCCCAGCTTGGCCAGCCGGGCCGCAAAAGCCCCCGCTTCGGCCAGAAGCAGGGCGTCCAGCGTCCAATATTCCTGGGCGACAAAGTTTTTGATCTCCTCTTCGCGGTCGCAGATCAGGCGCACCGCCACGGATTGCACCCGCCCGGCGGAAAGGCCTTTCTTCACCTTTTTCCAGAGGATGGGGCTGATTTGATAGCCAACGAGGCGGTCAACGATACGCCGCGCCTGCTGCGCGTTCACTCTGTCCATGTCTATGGGATGGGGGTTGGCGGCGGCTTTTTTCACCGCTTGCGCCGTGATCTCGTTGAACTCGATGCGGCAATCGCCGTCGGGCAGGCCTAAGTATTCCTTCAAATGCCAGGCGATGGCCTCGCCCTCGCGATCCGGGTCGCTGGCCAGCAGCACCCTATCTGCCTTCTTGGCTTCCTCTTTCAACGTCTTGATGAGGTCGCCCTTGCCGCGGATGGTGATATAGCGGGGGTTGAAATCGCCCGCGACATCCACCCCCAGCTCGCTTTTGGGCAGGTCGCGCACATGGCCCATCGAGGATTTGACGGTGAAGCTCTTGCCCAGGAATTTCTCGATGGTTTTGGCCTTGGCGGGGGATTCCACGATCACTAAAGTTTTCAAGTTATTACCTCCGAAATTCTTTGTGGGGATTTAAGTTTTTTGGCGGGCTAAATATTCTCAAAAAATCAACCGGTATGGGATCTGCGTTCAGTCTCTTTTTTCAAGCCGTTTATTGTTAGTTGTTTTTCTGCGATTGTTTTTTATGCAAAAGATTTTTTGTAATGGTATATACGATATTCCCAATAAGCAAATAAAGCAGGAAAGACAATAAGCAAACTACTACTTCGCCTCCTTCCAATGGCCCGGTTTTTGCCATTATTATATATCCCGCCATCGTATATACCACCAAATTTCCAAAGAGGGCAATAACCCATACAGCAAAGAATATCGCTGGGTTTTTAGTCCCCTCCCAAAAAGGGAAGTATTCAATTATACGATTTCTCTTATCGAACCAATTAGGAAACCAGCTCAAGCCCAGACATATAGCGAACATAATATTTAAGAATACTAATAGCCATAGACCCACATAAAAATTAAAATCCATGCTACACCTCCATCTCGCTGCGATGCGCCACCGCTATGCGACGCTTATGTTGCCGGCGAGCCTAAAAATCAACAACGTCGCACAGATAGTATTTTCCCGGCAACTGTTTCACTATGCCCCGAATCTCCCACAGGGTGAGCATGGAGGCCAGCTTGGAGGGCTCCATGCCCAGCTCTTCGGCCAGGCGGTCGAAATGCACGGGCATGGTCAGAAGCTGCAGAACTTCTCTTTCCTCTTCCGAAAGGGCGAAATCCCTGGCGTTTTTGGCGAAGCCGGGGGAGGCCTTGCCTCGCGTGATATATTCCTCCCAAATGTCCTTGCCCGTGAGAACCGGCTTGCAGCCCTGCTTGAGCAGGCGGTTGGTGCCGACGCTGCCGGGGCTGGTGATGGGCCCGGGCACGGCGAAAACGTCGCGGCCCTGCGAAAGGGCGTGTTCCACGGTGAGCAGGGTGCCGCTCTTTTCCCCCGCTTCCACCACCACCACGCCATGGGAAAGCCCGCTGATCACGCGGTTGCGCATGGGGAAATGGCCCGGCTTGGGCAGGGTGCCCAGAGGAAATTCGCTGATTACGGCGCCGTTTTCGGCTATACGCCGGTATAATTTCTCGTTTTCGCGCGGATATACGACGTCCACGCCACTGCCCAGCACCGCGAGAGTGCGCCCGCCTGCCTCCATAGCCGCCTGATGGCAAACGGAATCTATGCCGCGCGCCATGCCGGCCACTACATAAATTCCCTGATAGGCCACTTCTTTGGCCAGCATGGCCGCCGCCTGCGTGCCATAGGCGGTGGCGCGACGCGAACCGATCATGGCCACGCAAATGTCGTGGCTTTGCGCCAATTCTCCTATATAATACAGCAAAACCGGCGGGTCGTAAATATTTTTCAGAAGTTCGGGGTAATCTTCGTCGTAAAGATGAGTCAAGCGCGCGCCGCTTTCCAGAAAGACCTCGTATGAGCGTTCCGCGTCGACCTCGCTTTTGCCGAGCCGCAGCTGCCGCGCCGTTTCCCCGGTCAGGCCGGGGATTTTATGCCAGCAGGCCGAATCTTCCCAAGCGGCCCGCGCCTCGCCGTAATGGTCGAGCAGGGCGGTCAGGCGCTGGCTACCCATGCCGCTTATGGCATGGAGCGCCGTCAGATAAACTATATCCACCGTGTTTTCACCTCCTTTGCTTAATGGGGTTTTTTTGATTATAATTCCCTTTCCGGAGAGAGGAAAGAAGTTCGGCGGGCAGGCGCGCGTCTTCGATGATTAAAGCCCCGCTCTTTAATGCAGCCGCGCATGGGGACGGGGCGGCGCTTACCTTCTATTCCTGATTACCCTTGCCTCGGCTATTGCTAAATCCTAACCATGTTGCAGAGTCTGTTAACTGATCCAATCTTCAACGACAAGCCGCTCGCCCGTATCAACATCTTCAAAGGTGTGTTCGGTCAATTCCGGATCTCTCTTTCGTTTTTGTGAGACGAACTTCATGGGTTTCCCTGTCTTGCTGAACGGCCATTCGCCATCTTGTGCCCATCTTGGATATTTGCCGCCTCCCAAATGAAAGGCTTCTTTGATTTTTTCTTTTGCTTCTTTAATGCGCTTGGTTTTCGGCAAATCATTAGGCAAACTGCTGATTATTGCATCAACCAATTCCTCTGCTTCATTCCCAACTATATATTCCGGCAAAACATCTAAAAGAAAATTAAATCTTTCCCTTACGGATTTGCTAACATTGATGGTTTCATTCGGGAACGCTTCTACAACAATGTCTGAAATTCCTTGATGCACATTTAATTGCGTTCCCGAATCCGAACTTTTGCCATGTTCCATCCATCCTTTCCACGCAATGTTAATATCAAAGGGTACGGCCTCTTGTTTCGCCACAATATTATTATCCGAATCTTTCCAGACCGTAATATCCTTTGAAATTTCATCCACTATCAATGGATAGGGATGATTAGTAATATAGTCTGTCGTTTTATAACTCTTTCGTTCCTTGGATGCGATGCTCTGCGCCCAATCCAATACTTGCGGGTTCTTTTCGCAATATTCAATAAACTCCCTTGGATTTGATCGACCTTCTACAAAGTCAATAACATATTTTTTATAGTCCATAATCTTCAATCCTTTCAGTAAACTTTTTGTTGTTTCTTCTTCCGTGGAAAATGCAAAAAATCTTTAAAATCTTTTTCTTTCATTTTTCCCCTATCCCTCCTCGCGTGATGGATCTGCGGCGACCGCTGTGACATTAAAACTTGCCGTTTTTCCGGCCGCCCCCGGCCAGGATATTCGAATCATAGGAATAAACGAGCTTCTCCTCTTCGCGACTTCTTTTCAGGGCCAAGGAGATCAGCTTGTCGAGCAGTTGCGGGAAGCTCAGGCCCGACGCTTCCCACAAATAAAAAGAGAGAGAACCGGGGATGGTGTTGATCTCGTTGACGTAAATCTGGCCGCCGGCGCTGTTGAGCAAAAAATCCATGCGGCAGACCCCGCAGCCGTCTAAGGCCGCGAA
>WRDJ01000096.1 GCA_009783495.1 Clostridiales bacterium
CCGCAGCCACACCGGCGGCTTCCCCCGTTACCATGCCCACCGGGATAACCCTGGCGCTGCCATGCGGCAAAGAATCATAGGAGGCGCTGCGTCCCACCACCAGCAGGTTTTCCACCAGCAACGGCACCAAAGAGCGGAAGGGGATGCTATAGATATCCGGGTTGCCCACCACTGTGCCGTAACTGGCGGGAGAAGTGGGCTGAATATCCACCGGATAGCTGCCGTGGGCGATCCTGTCCCAATGGTCGCGGTTTTCCAGAACGTCGTCAATAGTTAAGCGGTATTCGCCGATGATATGCCGCGTCTCCCGCACATATAGCTGCGTGGCGGTATATTCCAGGATGGCGTTTTCGAAGCCGCGGAAATTTTCGCGCATGAAGCCCACGATATAGGCCAGCTCAGCCTCGGCCTCTTCCATGGCCTGCTGCTTGGATCGCTCGTCCAAAGCGTCAACGCCGAAAATGATCAGCGCGTTGATCAGGACGTCGCCGTTTTTCTGCCTGGCGATATTGGGCCCCCGCAAACGCATACGCGGATTTTGCGGCACATAGAGCAGGGCTTCCGGCCCGTAACCCCAGGCGGCTTCATTGGTGATGCCAACTTCCATATTGTTGTTTTCATTTTTCTCATAATTGACATAATCCCTGATCCCCTGCCAATCAACGCCGGAAAGGCAAAAGACCAAAGTGACGCCCTGCTTTTCATTCTTGCCGAAATCCTCGCCGCCCACCGTATAGGGCACGCCTGCCATCGCCGCCACGTCGGCGTCCACGGTGGCGTCAATGAGGCGCAGGGAATAATAATCCCTTTCCTCACCATCCTGCAGCACGGTGAGGCCGCAAACGGCGTTCCCTTCCATGATCGGGGCGACAATTTTCACGTTCAGCAAAAGGTCAATATTGGGCTCTCTATGCACTTGGGTGAGGAACCAGGCCTTGGCTTCCCCGACGTCAAAAGCGTTGCCCAGGGCGCCGTAAAATGCGCCGAAAATGCCTTGAGTGAGCAAGACCCTGCTCCCGCTTATGACCCCCGGCTGCTCGAAATAGTTCATATCAATGAAATTGAGCATGCCCAAGGTCATCAGGCCGCCCAAGGCTTCCTGCTCACACACCAAAAGAACCCGCAAACCGTTGCGGGCCGCGGAAAGTGCGGCGCTCACGCCTTCCGGGTCTCCGCCCGCCACGATCACATGATAACCCTCCACGCCGTTGATGATGGGGCCGGGAACCGATCTTTTGATGAAGTAAGTGCCGTTAAGCTGCACGGCGCCAAGTATCAAGGCCACGGTAAGCAAAATGGCGACTGGGCCTGATAGTTTTTTCAGCAAACTTAATACCTCCGTCAAGCGGTCGTTCGCGAATATTTCACACTTATATTTCCTAAATATTATATATTATTTCTGTTTATCTTATATATTTCCTTTATTTATTAACATTTATTAGCATTTACGGAAAATAGTTGCATAGAAAAGCCTTGTCAGGGGCGTGATCATGCCCCGTCATCGAAGAGAGCGGTAATTTTGCATTGGCCTTGCCATATAGCGAGAATAAGCGCAGCCAGTCTTTTCACTTCCCGGACGACGCAGCGATGCCTATGGGTTTTCTTTCCATCTTTCCTCCGCTTTTTGCCGCAAAGAAGAATAGCCGTAACAGAAAAGGGCCGCGCACAAACCGAAAAACAAGGCCGCCGCCATTAAAAGCAAACCGGTCAGCAGTCCTTCCCGCCAGACGGCCAAAGCAATCAGAGCCGACAAAAACAATAACAAAAGCTTCATGCCGGACACCGCCTTCTTCTCTCTCATACAAATATTTTATGATGAGAAGAGGAAAAGGTGCCGTCAAGTTTTAGTTACTGCAAAATGGGGAGGCCCGGCGCAGCCTTTCTACCCCTGCTTTCATAACGTCAATGATATAATCCACGTCCTCCGCGGTGTTGCCGTAACCGAAGGAGAAGCGCAGGGCGCTGCTTTTCCGCCCCTCGGAAAGACCCATGGCCGTCAGAACATGGGAAGGCTCGGCGCTGCCTGAAGAACAGGCGGAACCGGCGGAACAGCAGACCCCCTTTGAATCCAAGATGAGCAGCAGGGCCTCGCCCTCGATGAAATCGCAGCTCAGGTTGGCGTTATGCGGGGCCCTTTGCTCGGGATGGCCGTTGAGATAAGAATGGGGGATCTCCTCCAAGACGCGCCGGATCAGCCGGTCTCGCAGCACGGCCCACTCGGCAGTGAGAACCGGCATTTTTTTCCTCGTCAGGTCGGCCGCCAGGCCGAAGCCCACGATGCCCGGCAGGTTTTCCGTGCCGGAGCGCACCTTTTTCTCCTGCCCGCCCCCGAAGGTCAGGCGAGCCAGCCTGGCCTCCGGCCTTTTATAAAGCGCGCCCACGCCCTTGGGCCCATTGATTTTATGCGAGGAAAAGGTCAGCATATCCACGGGCAGGCGGTTGACGTCTATGGCGAGCTTGCCCGCCGACTGCACGGCGTCCACGTGGAAAAGAGCGCCCGCCTCGCGCACCAGCGCGCCGATCTCCGCGATGGGATTGACGGTGCCGACCTCATTATTGACGTGCATGACGCTCACCAAAACGGTATCCGGGCGCAAGGCCCTTTTCACCTCCTGCGGGTCGGTCATGCCGAACTCATCCGCTCCGAGGACGGTGACTTCAAAGCCCTGCTTGGCCAGATGCAGACAGGAATCGAGCACGGCGTGATGCTCCGTCCCTCCGGTGATGATATGCCCTCTCCCGGCCAGGTTGGCCGTGCCGAAAATGGCCATATTATTGGCTTCCGTGCCGCCGCTGGTGAAATATACCTGTTCGGCGGGCGCGCCGATCAGGGCGGCCACTGAGTCGCGGGCACGTTCCAGATATTGCTTGGCTTCGCGCCCCATGGCGTGCAGGCTGGATGGGTTGCCGGGGTGGTTGCGCATAAAATCGGCCATGCCGTCAATCACCTGCGGGAAGAGCGGCGTAGTGGCGGCGTGGTCGGCATAGATGTTCCGCATTTTGTTTCTCCTTATCATGAACTATTCATTGTGGAGCATTGAAAGAGGTGACAAGCACTGTCAGTCTTTTCGTTTCTCGTTTTTTTCCCCCGGCAGCAGATCCGCCAGGGTATAGGAATCCATGACCTTGGCGACGCTTAACTGGGTCTGCCGCCAAAACTCCCTGGTCAGACAGTTTTCCTCGCGGTCGCATTTTTCGGCGGGGTTTTCCGTGGCGCAGTAGGTGATGGAAATCGGCCCTTCCAGAGCGCGAAAGACCTCGCCCACCACGATCTCCTGCGGCGGCCTGCTCAGGAGATAACCGCCCAAAGCGCCGCGCACGCTTTTCACCAGGCCGCATTTTTTCATGGGCGACATCAGTTGCTCGAGATAGCCCTCGGAGATGCCCTGACGCTGGGAAATCGAGGATAAGGTCACCGGCTTTTCCGCGCCGAACATGGCGATGTCAAGAATGGCTTTCAGGCCGTATCTGCCCCTGGTGGATATATTCATGCCGCACTTCCTTTCCCAAGCCGGAAAACGTCCCCGCCGCCAGCCCGGTGGCATAGCGTAATCCATAGCGCCTGAATCCCTAATGAACAAGTAGGGATTCAGAAAAGTATATTACAGAAAAATCTCCGTGTCAAGCGGTTTTCAATCAAAGCCGTCCGGCAGGAGTAACGGCAAAGCTCCCGGCAAAACCCGCATATAAACATCGGAATAACCGGCCGTCTCGCCGTCGGTCTCCAGGCTGATGGCCGCCTCCGCTGATATTTTTACCTCTTTGACCTTTAAGTATTCTACGCCCGCCACCTCGAGGTGCTTGCCGCGATAGATGCGCGGCAAAACGCGCAGGACTTTCAGTTTGCTCATTTTGCGCACCAAAAGCAGATTGAGCAGCCCGTCGTTCAGGCTGGCTGTGGGGGCCGGCATCATCCCACCGCCGAAATAGCGTCCGTTGCAGACGGCGGCCAACAAAAACTCTCCGCGGAAAACCTCGGCGTCACTCTCAACAGCGGCGGGAACATATTTATAAGCAAGCAGGCTTCGGATGGCGGAAGAGAAATAAGCCAGCTTGGGGAAAAGCTTTCTGTTGCGCTCATTGAGGCGGCGGCAGGTGTCAGCGCCCAGGCCGGCGTCGGCACTGTTTAGATAATATGTTTCTTGCGGCCCGCCCGGCGAAGTATAAACACAGCGCGCAATGTCTATGTTCTCAATACGGCCATTTTGCAGAAGATTGAGCAGGTCACCCCTTCTTTTCGACTTATAGAGCATACGCGCAAAATCGCAGCCGGAACCCACCGGCCAGACGGCCAGCGCGGAACCCTCTTTATAGAGCCCGTTTTCCTGCAACAGGGCATTGAGCGTCTGGTGTGCGGTACCGTCGCCCCCCACGGCCACGATCAGGTCGCGGCCGCCGTCGAGCGCGGCGCGGATCTGTCGCGGCGCGCTGCCGGGTTCCTCGGTAAAAGCCCAACTGAAATCCCAATTCTCCCGCCGCAAAAGTGGGAGCAGCCTGCGCCATTCGCGCTCTCCCCTGCCGTTTCCCGCCGCCGGGTTGACGATGAAGAAAAGCTTTCTGTCTCTGAGGCCGCCCGCCCGGTTGTTCGCCATAATTAAGCCTCCTTAAGAGCAAGAATCTGAATTAACCACCACATTGCCGATCAGCCGCGTTGCACCGAAAAACACCGCCAGCTCCGCAGGCTAAATCCACTCTTTTACCGGGGTTGCCGCCGCAGGCGGCAACCCC
>WRDJ01000097.1 GCA_009783495.1 Clostridiales bacterium
CAGGTTTTTTCCCTTCATCTCTATGCCTTGCGCGGCGGCGGCAAGCACAAAACCTTCGCCGTCCGTATTATAGCCGAAGAAACGGCCGTTTTCATTTTTCACCGTGTTCACGGCCATGATCCGTCTGCCCGGGCCCCGGAGGCCGTCCAGCAAAGGCACGATCGCCTGTTTGTGCGGCATGGTCACGTTAAAGCCGGCCACTCTTTCCTCTTTGAAGCCCGACAGTTTGTGCGAAAGATCGTGCGGCGAGGCGCAAAAAGTGAAATAGCCGTAATCCAAGCCGGCGAAGGCGTTCAGGGCGGCGTGGATGCGCGGCGAGAGGCTGTGGCAGACCGGCTGGCCCACCACGCCGAGCAGGCGGCCCGGCGGAATTTGCCGCGGTTTTTGACAGACGGCCAACAAAAGCGCCAAGCCTTCCTCAAAGGAGCCTTCGTTTTCCAGGCGCTCGTCGCAGTATTTCAGGTAAAGAGGGCGCCTTTCGGCATAAAGGGCTTCCAGCTTGGCCTGCCCGCCCATAAGAAGCGGCCTGGTCGCGGCATCCGCGCGCCCGGCCAGCGCCGCCAAAGAGACATCGATAAAAAAAACCCTGCCCCTCTCCGACAGCCGCTTCATATTCAAGGGGCCGAGAACCGCGCCGCCGCCGGTGGAGATAACGCCGCTTTCCCCTGCCGCGGCTTCTTCGATGCATTCCGTCTCCCGCAAGCGGAAAAAAGCCTCTCCTCGGCCGGCAAAAATTTCCTTTATCGTCATCCCGCATCGCTCTTCCAGCATTTCGTCGGTATCAAAAAAAGGGCGGCCCAGCTTTTCCGCCAGGAGCCGGCCCAAGCGCGATTTGCCGCTTCCGGGCATGCCGATTAAAACGATGTTTTCTTTTGCAAACATAAGAAAACCCCTCTTATTCCTCAACCACCTTGATGGAAGCGCCCAGGGAAGCCAGCTTCTGGCAGATATTCTCATAGCCCCGCTCCAGGTGCTGCAAATGGGTGATCTCGCTCACGCCCTCGGCCGCCAGCGCGGCGATGATCATGGCCCCTCCGGCGCGCAGGTCGGTGGCGCGCAGCTTGGCCGCTCTCAGCCGGGGCACGCCGTTCACCACGGCGCTGTGCCCCTCGATTTTGATGTCTGCGCCCATTTTGCGCAACTCGCCCACATGCATGAAGCGGTTTTCAAAAATCGTTTCCGTGATGACGCTGCAGCCGTCGGCCTGGGCCAGATGCACCATGATCTGCGCCTGCATATCCGTGGGGAAGCCTGGATAGGGCATGGTTTTCACGTCGGAGGCGGAGATATGCCCGCCCGCCGTCACCTTGATGCTGCCGTAATTTTCCGTCACGGAAGAACCGGTCTCCTGCAGCTTGGCGGAGACGGATTTCAGGTGTTCCTCGATCACGTTGTCAATGATGACGCTGCCACCGGTGGCCGCGGCGGCCATCATGAAGGTCCCCGCCTCCACCCTGTCCGGGATCACCGAATGGCGGGCCGGGGAAAGCGAGGTCACCCCTTCAATGCGGATGATCTTGGTGCCCGCGCCCTTGATTTTCGCGCCCATGGCCCCCAGGAAAATGGCCAGATCAACGATCTCCGGCTCTTCGGCGGCATTTTCGATGATCGTGTTCCCTTCCGCCAGAGAGGCGGCCATCATAATGTTCTCGGTGGCGCCCACGCTTGGAAAATCCAGATAGATGCGCGCGCCCTTCAGTCTTTTGGCGCGCGCGTCAATATAGCCGTTGCCCAGGACGATTTCCGCGCCCATGGCTTCAAAGCCTTTCAGGTGCAGGTCAATGGGGCGCGAGCCGATGGCGCAGCCGCCCGGCAAGGACATTTTCACCTGGCCCATGCGGCTTAAGATCGGCCCCATAAGCAAAAAAGAAGCGCGCATCCGGCGCACAAATTCTTCCGGGGCGCAGGTCTCGCAAAGGCCGGCGCTGTCCAGCGCCAAAAGACCTTTTTGATAATCGCTGCGCACACCCATTTGTTCAAGCGTCCTGCACATGGTTCTGACGTCGGCCAGCCAGGGCGTGTCGTCTATATAACTGACGCCGTTCGACAAAAGGGCTGCCGCGATGACCGGCAGAACGGCGTTTTTGGCGCCGCTTGCCGATACTATGCCTTTCAGGGGAACGCCGCCTTCAATGATCAGTTTTTTCAAGAAACAAGTCCTCCCGGAAGGATATCCCGTTATTGCCGCGGAAGTTAAACATAGTCGCGCAAAAACAGCCTATATTTATTCCGCGGTAATATGTTCCACGTGTGCGGCCCGTCTCCTGCTAAAACTTTCGCGTCTTGAAATCAATAATCGTCAAAGATCAGCGGCGAACCAAGATAAATAAAGGTTTTTTGCTCTGTTTCGCTGAAATCTCCCGCCATTTGCAGGTTGACTTTCTTTTGCCCGGACAAAAGATGCCGCGTCACCCCAGGGAGATGGCCGGTCACGCTGAAATAATTGCTGCCCTGCGCCTGCTCCACGGTTTGCGCGCCCGCCGCCGCGAAAGCGGCGGAGAAGCGCCCCGCCAAATCGTCGCGGCTGAGCTTGCCGGGAAAGGAGCCGACGAGCAGAAACCGCAGTTCCGCCGCTTTCTTGCCTCCGGCGGCTTCGAGCAGCTCGCGGCAGAGATTGGAAAAATCTTCTATCCCGCTTTTGGCCGCCACGCTCACCATTATATAGGTCTCGCCGGGCAGGGCTTGCAGCAGCACCTGGAAATTGCCCCGTCCGTTCACACCCTGCAGGCTATAGCTGCGCCAGCCGCTTTCATCCTCTTTTTTTTCGTTCAGGTCTTGTAAGCCCAGGGAAGCGGCGATGCGTTCGGCCTCGCTTTTCAGTTCGGCCGCCGTCATAAAGCGGGCTTCCTTGAGGCTCCAGGCGATCAGGCGCATTTCCTCAAGCTGCGCGCCGGTGGCCAGGAAAGCGGCGGCGAAAGCGTCCTCGCCCGTCTCCTGCAGCGCAGGTTCGGGTTCGGCCCGGCAACCGCAGAAAAGCATGGCCGCCAGCAAAAGCGCCGCCGTTATACATTTTTTCATGCCCACACCCCCTTTTCTCCAATTTTACCCTTTTAATTTAAGGAATATACTTGACCTTCCGTTCATAGGTTTAAGGGACGCGAGCCCCGTCCCCCTTCTCCCCGCAAAGCAAAACGCCCGTTAACAGCAACGACCCGGAGGTTCGGCCATGAAAAGATCCCGCTCCCTGCTGAAATTAATGCTGATATATCTCACGGTGTTCGTTTTCTTTTTCGCCGTGCTTCCTTCGATTTTCATCACGGCGGGGCGCAAACCCCCGTATGAATTGCCGGCCTCGCCGGAAATTGCGGTCTTGCTCAAAAGCGGTGAGGTCGCGCTTATGCCCATCGAGGAGTTTTTGGTCGGGGTGGTGGCGGCGGAAATGCCAGCCAGCTTCGATGAAGAGGCCCTCAAAGCACAGGCCATCGCCGCCAGAACCTATATCCTGAATTGCTCCGCCAAGGGGAACCGGCACGGCGATGCCGTCGTTTGCAGCAGCGCCAGCCATTGCCAGGGCTTTCTCGATCTGGAGCAGATGCAGATCAACTGGGGCGGCAACGCCGGTCTTTACATAGAAAAAATAAAAAGAGCCGTGGGGGAAACCGCCGGCCTGGTGCTGACATATGACGGGGTGCTGATAGACGCTCTTTATCATTCCACTTGCGGCGGGCGCACGGAAAAAGCATCGGATTACTGGACGGCCGACCTGCCCTATCTGCAAAGCGTGCCCTGCTCTTGGGACGCGGAATCTCCCCGTTACCGCAACACCACCCCAATGCCCCTTTCCCGCGCGGCGGAGCTTTTGGGGGTGCAGGCCGCCGACCTGGCCGGAATGAATACCAGCGGTTTGACCGCGGGAGGGCGCCCCCGCTGGCTGACCGTCGGGCAGACCACTCTTTCCTGCAAGGAGGTTCGGGAAAAGCTCGGTCTTTTTTCCGCCAATTTCACCTGGGAGATCAGCGGGCAGAACATCACCTGGTTTTGCAGCGGCTCCGGTCACGGCGTGGGGCTTTGCCAATATGGGGCCAACGGCATGGCCAAACGGGGGTATAAGGCCGCGCAGATTTTGACGCATTATTATACTGGCGTGAAGACAGAAAAATATTACTGACTTATTGCCTCCGGCCTCTTTTTAAAGGGGTTGCAGTCTTTGACTGCAACCCCTTTAAAGTTCTCTCAGAAATAGTCGGCGGGGTTTTGCGGCTCGCCGTCCAGCGTGACCTCGATATGCAAATGCGCCTTCTGGCCGAGTTCCCGCAAGGGCGAGGGCCCCACCGTGCCGATGATGTCCCCAGCGGCGATTTTCGCGCCCTTGCTCAGCGATGCGGGCGTCACGCCATAATAGCCCACCACGACGTCTCCGCATTGCACCAGCACGACGCCGCCCCATTGCTCGTCGGCGCCGCAGGAGAGCACTTCTCCCGCCGCCACCGCCAGGATAAGCTCGCCGATGGGCAAGCTCATGTCCATGCCCGCGTGGAAGCGGTAATCGGCAAAGGTCTCGTCATAGTCGTAACCAAAGGCGCGGTCCCATTCTCCGCCGGCCGGCAGGATAAAAGGCTCCTCTTCTTTGCCCACGGCGATGGCGTCTCCCGGGTCGTCGCCTTCCGCCGGTTCGGGCGGATCGTCGGGATCCTCTGGATCCGTGACGTCAACGGGGTCTGCCGGGTCATCCGGCGGGTCTCCCGGAGTGGCTATATCGATCGG
>WRDJ01000098.1 GCA_009783495.1 Clostridiales bacterium
TCTGATCATCGAGAAAGAGACGGAGGAAAAAAGCAGCCGCGCCAGAAGCGAATTCCTTTCGCGCATGAGCCACGAAATGCGCACGCCCATGAACGCCATCATGGGCATGACTTCTTTGGTGAAAAACACCGCCGAAACAGAAAAGCGCAACGATATGCTCGACAAGATCAGCAGCGCCTCTTCTCACCTGCTCAAGTTCATTGACGACGTGCTCGACATGTCCGACATTGAGGATAATAAGTTGCGCCTTTCTTGCGCAGAATTCAGTTTCGCGGTCTTGATCCGGGATATTCTGAACAAAGCCAACCCGGAGGTCAAAAAGAAGCAGCAATCATTGACGGCCAACATAGATCCTTCAATTCCCGACACCTTGATGGGCGACGAGCGGCGGCTGGCGCAGGTCATTCTGAATTTGCTGGCCAACGCCGTGAAATTCACGCCGGAGCAGGGGCTGATCCAGATCAATGCCTTTGTGCGCGGGGTGGAGGAGGAAAAGCTCACCATGCAGATCGAGGTGATAGACAACGGCCTAGGCATGACTAAGGAGCAACGCGAAAAACTCTTCATTCCCTTCGAGCAGGCGGATGGCGGCATCACGAGAAAAGCCGGCGGCGCGGGCCTGGGGCTCGCCATATCCAAACATATCATCGGATTGATGGGCGGTGAGATATGGGCCGAATCGCAGTTCGGCAAAGGCTCGAAATTTTCCTTCACCGTCAAGGCGCAACTGAAAGCGCCCGCCGCCAAAGATGACGCCCCGCTCTCCTTGGAAGGCAAAACTGCGTTGCTGGCGGAAGACGTGGAGATCAACCGCGAGATCGTCATCGCTATGCTGGAAGGCAGCGGCTTGCAGATTGTCTGCGCGGAAAACGGACGCGCCACTGTAGAGGCTTTTTCCGCCGACCCGGGCAGGTTCGACGTCATCCTCATGGACATCAATATGCCGGAAATGGACGGCGTGGAGGCGGCCCGGCGCATCCGCACGCTGGCAACGCCGCAAAGCGCGCGCGTCCCCATCATCGCCATGACGGCCAACGTGCTGATGAGCGAGGTGGATAAATATCTCGCGGCCGGCATGACCGACCACATCGGCAAGCCGGTGGATTTTGATAAACTGTTGAGCAAGCTTTATAAGTATCTGAAAAACTGAAAAACAGCGAAGCCCGGCAGGGTTGCCGCCGGGCAAAGAAAGATGCTGATAACTTCACATCCGAAATAACGCTATTTGACGATATCGAAGTTGGGGGCGATGGGCGCCATCACGTCTATGGCCCCGGCCAGCTGGCTGATCTCCCTGCCCTCCACCAAAATTTTCACCTCGTTGATGGTTTCAAAATGAGAAAGGGAGTTCGCGATGGAATAGACGGCCAGGGTTTCCATTTCCCGGGTGGTCAGGCCGTTTTTGAAAACCGAGTTGAAATCGAGGATGCAAACTCCGTTTTTGATATTGATGTCCTTGAGGACGGTGCCCTCCGGCAGCGACGGCAGCAGGCCGCCTTCCTGAGGGCCGCGGATCAGTTCGTTCACCGTGGCTCTGGCGATACCCTCCACCTTGGGGATGAGGCGCGTTTCCTTTTGCAGGTTGAGACCGTCGGGCGAAGTGAAATATAGGGTGAGTTGATACATCGGCACGGGGTTGACCGGGTCTTGCGGTTGCGGATCGCCTGTCACGCCGATGTTTTGATCCAAAATCACGTCGTCGGGAGAGAGGACAGTCTTATCGTCTATCACGTCGTCACCGTTTTTCCAATCCTGCAATTTTCCGACCGCCCCACAGCCGGTGAGAGCAATACATAGAACCAGCACGAAAATCAAGATACAGCATTTCTTTTGCGGCATTTGCCCATTCCTCCCCGAAACTTGTTTTTATAGATTTATATGACCCTTATCCAATTTTCAGTACAAGAAAAAGCCGGGGGAGGATTCCCCGGCTTTTTCTTGTACTGAAACCCCTTCCCACGTGTTTGAAAAGCGGGCAGGGCAAGGAGGAGCGCCCGCGAGTGGATGCATGGTTTTATATGCGAGCGGCGCGGGCGTTAACGACGGCGCCGCTATGCGCCGTTTATGTTGCCGGCAAGTCAAAGCTCGTAAACCTCTTCCTCGCTTAACAACGCCACGCCCTTCTCCAGCAGCAGGCCGAAAACCTCGCTCACCCTGTCCACTCGGATGACGTTGATGGCCGAACCCTTGGCCACACCGCCAAAGGCATACATATACTCCAGGTTGACGCCGCATTCCCGCAATACTTGCAGGAAATCGCTGAGGCTGCCCGGGGAATCGGCCATTTTTACCGCGATCACCTCGGTGATGGTCACCGCGAAGCCCGCCTTTTTCAGAAAGGCGCAGGCGGCGTCAGGCCGGTTGACGATCAGGCGCAGGATGCCGAAATCGGCGGTGTCGGCCACGCAAAGCGCGCGGATATTGATTTTTTCCTGCGCCAGGATCTTGGTCACCTTGGCCAAACGCCCCTCTTTATTCTCAAGAAAAACCGAAATCTGCTTGATGCCGTACATGGCCGGTTCCTCCTTTTTATATTTCGTTCTGATCACATCTTGCGCCGGTCGGTGACGCGCTTGGCCTTGCCCTCGCTGCGCGGCAGGGAGCGCGGCTCGACCAAGGTGACCTTGCAGCTGATGCCCAAGGTCTGCTCGATTTTGCGGCGGATGCCGACGGCCAGGGCCTCCAGCTGGCGAATCCCGTCGAGGGCCAGGTCGCCGGGGATTTCCATCTGCACCTCCAAAATGTCGAGGTTGTTCACGCGATCAACCACCAGATGATAATTGGGCGAGGTCTGCCCCATATCAAGCAGCACGCTTTCGATCTGGCTGGGATAGACGTTGACCCCGCGGATGGTCAACATGTCGTCGCTGCGGCCCATGATCCTGTCCATGCGCGCCAAGGTGCGCCCGCAGGAGCATTTCTCCTTGGTGATTTTGCTCAGATCCCTGGTGCGATAGCGGATGGTGGGCGTGCCTTCCTTGGTCAGGCAGGTGAAAACCAGTTCTCCGGTCATGCCGTCCGGCAAAACCTCCTCCGTTTCCGGGTCAATCACCTCCACCAGAAAATGATCCTCGGAAATGTGCATGCCCTGCCCGGCTTGGCATTCGATGGCCACGCCGGGGCCGATTACCTCAGTCAGGCCGTAAATATTATGCGCGGAAACGCCCAGCCTCTGCTCGATTTCCCTGGCCATGCCGGAAGTCCAGGCCTCGGCGCCCAAAACCGCGTACTTGAGTTTTAAATCCTCTTTTTTCACGCCAAATTCCGCCAGAAGTTCGGAAAGATAAAGCGCATATGAGGGCGTGCAGCACAAAACCGTGGCGCCCAGGTCTTTCATAAGCATAATCTGGCGCTGGGAATTGCCGGAAGAGGCGGGGATGACGGCCGCGCCTATTTTGCCCGCGCCGTCGTGCAGGCCCAGCCCCCCCGTGAAAAGGCCATAGCCGTAGGAGATCTGGATTATATCGTTTTTATCCGCGCCGACCATGGTGAGGCAGCGCGCCACCACTTCCGACCAGATATCCAGGTCGTTTTTCGTATAGCCGATGACGATAGGCTTGCCCGTGGTGCCGCTGGAGGCGTGGATGCGCGCGATCTCGGAAAGCGGCTTGCCGAATAGGGCAAAAGGATAATAATCTCGCAAGTCTTGCTTGCTCATGAAGGGCAGCAGGCGGATATCCTCCAGAGTTTTCACGTCCCCGGGCAAAACGCCTTTGTCCCGCATTTTTTGGCGGAAGGGCCCCACGCTTTGATAGGCCGCGGCCACCGTTTTTTGCAGGCGGAAGAGCTGCAGGCGCTCCAGCTCTTTCCTGTCCATACATTCGTGTTTCTCATCCCAGTATTTCAATGTTTATCTGCCTCCCGGATTTTTCTGACTCGCCGGCAACATAGGGGCCGCCTCTCGGTGTTGCGTCTGCGGCTCACTCGCTCATGTATTTTATTATTTCAAAGGAAACGGCAATTCGCCGTTTCCTTCACACTCCGTCCTCTGGCCTCTGACAACCCTTGTAAAACAAATTTTTCAAAAGCGGAGATTTTTTGGAATAAAATTTGCCCAATAAAGGAAAAATAGGGATAAAGCATAGCCAAGCCGGACGGCTCTGTTATGCTTAACCGACCTCTCTGCGGAGGGGGGAAAATTAAGGAGGATAGAAATGGATTCAAACAAGCAGAAGGGCCAAAAAACCCAAAACCGGCCCACCGGCGGCAAAAGCAATCCCCAGGCGGAAAGCATCCGCGAAAGCAAAACCCAATCCACCAGCAGCAAATAACCTCGGTTCACGGCTCATAAATACGGTTTTGACTCACAAGCGGCCACCCTTTCGGGGTGGCTTAGCTTTTCTGTCAGAGCCCGTTTGGCCTCCCGCTCAATCGGGTTCCTGTATAACCCCGGCCTGCACCAGGGCTTTGTTAACCGCCCTCAGTATCCCTAAAGAGGTTAAGGTCGCGGTGCTTATGACGTCAACGTTGGTGTGACCGGCCGCCAAAATGTTAGCCTTCAACTCTTCGCCTTTCGGCTGACCGATACTTGGGGACTCGTTGGGAAGCGTTAACTCCAACCCGACGATTTTGCCTGTGGCGTCCACTGTCACGGTCGCGGAGAGCATGCCGCCGTTGCGGCCCGTATCGTAGACGGTATAGGTGCCGGCCTTAATGGTGCTTTCGGAGCAGGCGCAGGGATATTCGCCGCAAACGTCGCA
>WRDJ01000099.1 GCA_009783495.1 Clostridiales bacterium
AAGTATATATCAAATCCCCGAGACGAACACCACCCCATTTTATGCGCTCAAAATTTAAAATATTCAAATCCTTATCCTTATATGATTCATAGCCGCCGCTATGGCAACTCAAATTCATGCAGATACCGCAAGTATAGGATGTGCGTACAATAATGCCATTTTCATAGAAATGACCGGATTGAACCGGGGTATAAATATGCGGTTGGATTTGTTTTGCGCAAACCCATGAAGCGACAGCAGAACGCCATTCCAGCCGTCTTGTGGAAAGACTGCTCAAAAAGGTGCGCGCCACAGCATCCGACGGGATTTTGTTTGATAATGCCACTATATGTGATATACAGTCATCATGCGAGATAGTCAGCGGGTCAAACATAACCCCGTTATTTTTTGCATATAAGAAATCTGCGCTATCAACGCGTCTGTTTTTTTGATCCACCCAACACCCGTTCCTCCAATACGTTTGAAAAAGGATGTTCTTTGCTTTTTTATCCATAGTTTTATACCCCGTTTCAGTCGGGCGCACATTGTGCACCTCTAAAGACAGAAGTGAGAAGACGGCGGGGAGAGGACAGAGGCGAATTGCAGTTTACTTTGATTTAATAAATACGTGAGCGACTGAGCCGCAGGTGCAACACAAGCAAGGAGGCAATCCCCACCCCAAAAACCTAAAGGTTTTCGGGGGCCCCGGTTTCAGCGAGCAGCGCACGAAAGACGCGAGCCGTAACCGCAGGCCTACTGTGTTTGTACGTCGAGGATCGCGGCAAAGCGTCTGGCAAAGCGATGCGACGCTTATGTTGCCGACGTCTTCTTGCGCGCCGAGGACATCATCAGTTTGATACGGTTCAATTGATTGGCCTCGCTCGCCCCGGGGTCATAATCCACCGCCACGATATTGGCTTCCGGGAATTGGCGTTTCAACTCCTTCAAGGCGCCGCGCCCTGTGATGTGGTTGGGCAGGCAGGCGAAGGGCTGCATACAGATGATGTTTTCCGCCCCGCTGTGAATGAGTTCGATCATCTCGGCGGTGAGCAGCCAGCCCTCCCCGGCGTGATGCCCGAGGGAAACCACCTTGTTCGCCAGGGCCGCCATCTTCTTGATGGGCATGGGCACGTCGAAACGGGCGCTGCGTTTCAGGTGCTTGTTCATGGCGGCGCGGCTTAAGTTGATGATGCCGGTGAGCAGCCGCCCGCCCCAGACCAGCCACCTTTTGCCCTGCAAATATTTATACTCGAACTTGGTATTGTGCATGATATAGAGGAAAAACTCCAGCATGCCCGGCATGACGGCTTCTCCGCCCTCTTCCTCCACCACCAGAACCGCCTCGTTGTTGGCGTCGGGGTCGAACTTGACCAAAATCTCCCCCACCAGTCCCACCCGCGGCTTTTTAACGTCGCGCAGGGGCAGGGCGTCGAATTCCTCGATGATCTTACGCATATTGCGGTTATAGGTGAAAAAGTTGCCGCTTTCGATGTTCTTCTTGGCCTTCTCCGCCCACTTGTCATGCAGGCGCCTGGCGGAACCGGGCTCCGCCTCGTAGGGCCGGGTGCGGTAAAGCGCTTTCATCAGCAGGTCGCCGTAATTCAGGGCCAGCACACAACGATAGATCAGGGGCAGGCTCAATTTGAAGCCGGGCGAGTTTTCCAACCCCTGCAGGCTCATGGCGATCACCGGGATATGCGGCAGGCCCGCATCCGCCAAGGCCTTGCGGATGACCGGCACATAGTTGGTGGCGCGGCATTGCCCGCCCGTCTGCGTCATGATGAGTGAGAGGTTGTCCAGGTCATATTTCCCGCTTTTCACGGCCTGCATCAGCTGCCCCGTCACCAAGATGCAGGGATAGCAGAGGTCGTTGTTGGCATATTTCAGCCCTTCGTCCACCGCGTTTTTGTCGGCCTTGGGCAGGATCTCCAACTGATAGCCCGCCGCGCGGAAAGGCCCCTCCAAAAACTGGAAATGGATGGGCGAAAGCTGCGGCGCTAATATGGTATGCCGCTTTTTCATCTCCTTGGTGAAGGGGGCCGCGGCGAAAGCCTCTTCTTTACGCTTTTGCCGGGACGGGCCGGAATGGCGCGCCCTCTCCTCCATGGCCACTTTCAGGGAACGGATGCGGATGCGCGCCGCCCCCAGGTTGTCACCCTCATCAATTTTTATGGCCGTATAAATCTTGTTTTTGCGGCGCAGGATTTCCGCCATTTGCTCACTGTTCACCGCGTCCACCCCGCAGCCGAAAGAAATGAGCTGCACCAACTCCAAATCGTCTTTTCCGGCCACGAAGGAAGCGGCGGCGTAAAGCCGCGTGGTATAGGCCCATTGGTCGCGCACGCGCAAAGGCCTTTCGATTTTGCCCAGATGCGCCACGCTGTCCTCGGTCAGCACGGCCATGCCCTCGCCGCTGATGATGTTGATCAGGCCGTGGTTGATCTCCGGGTCGGTGTGATAGGGCCGCCCGCAGACCACCACGCCCTTGACGCTTTTCACCCGCATATAAGAGAGGGTTTCTTCGCCCTTCCTGCGCATATCTGCCTTGAAAGCGTCCATTTCGGCATAGGCCTTGTTCACCGCGGCGGCGATTTGCCTTTTGGGGATGCCAAAGTGCGGCTTGAGGCAGGCGTGCAGGGTTTTTATCACCTTATCCTTGTGGTTGAAGGTGATGAAGGGCTGCAAGTATAGCCCGCCCTTTTGGCGCAATTCCTCGACGTTGTTTTTCAGCACTTCCGGGTAGCCGCTGACCACCGGGCAGTTATAGTTGCTGTTGCTCTCCGTGAACTGCTTCTTTTCATAGACCACGCAGGGATAAAAGATGAAAGGCAGGTCTTTTTCCAGCAGGTTCATCAGGTGCCCGTGCGCCAGCTTGGCCGGATAACAGACCGCCTCGGAAGGGATGGATTCCATGCCCTTCTCGAAAACCTTCTTGCTGGAAACCTGCGAAAGCACCGCCCTAAAGCCCAAATCGCTGAAAAAGGTGTGCCAGAAGGGATAGTTTTCATACATATTAAGCACGCGGGGGATGCCTACCTTGCCGCGCGGGGCCTGGCTTTCCGGCAAAGGCTGATAGCTGAAAACGCGCTTATACTTATATTCCAGCAGGTTCGGCAGGCCCTCCCCGGCCTTCTCTTCGCCCGCGCCCCGTTCGCAGCGGTTGCCGGAGACATGCTGTCGCCCGCCCGCAAACTCGAGCACCGTGAGCAGGCAGTGGTTGGTGCATTTCGTGCAATAGCAGAAGCCCTTGTCATATTTGAACACCGCCAGCTCCTGCGGGCCGAGCAAGGTGCTTTTCTCGCCCGGTTTGCAGCGTTCCCTCGCGATGAGGGCCGCGCCGTAGGCGCCCATCAGCCCGGCGATGTCAGGCCGCGTCACCGTGCAGCCCGTCTCTTTTTCAAAGGCGCGCAAAACCGCCTCGTTATAAAATGTGCCGCCCTGCGCCAGGATTTTCGTGCCGAACTGCTTGGGGTCGCGAATCTTGATGACTTTGAAAAGCGCGTTTTTGATCACGGCATAGGAAAGCCCGGCGGAAATATCCGCTACTGAGGCCCCCTCTTTTTGCGCCTGCTTGACTTTGGAGTTCATGAAAACCGTGCAGCGGCTGCCCAAATCTATGGGTTGACGGGAAGAAAGGGCCAGCTCGGCGAATTGCCCCGCCGTCAAGCCCAAGGATTGCGCGAAGGTTTCGATGAAAGAACCGCAGCCGGAGGAGCAAGCCTCGTTGAGCGTGATGCTCTCAATGGCCCCGCCGCGGATAGTGATGGCCTTCATATCCTGCCCGCCGATGTCAAGGATGAATTCCACCCCAGGCAGGAAAACCTCCGCCGCTTGATAATGCGCCATAGTTTCCACTTCGCCCAGATCGGCCTGCAAAGCGGCCTTGAGCAGATGTTCGCCATAGCCCGTGACCACCGCTTTGGCAATGTTCACGCCTTGCGGAAGATGATCGTAAAGCTCGCGCAGCATTTTCACGCAGAGATCAACCGGCTCGCCCCGGTTGTTTTCATAGCAGGAATAAAGGATGTGTCCCTCTTCATCTGTGAGCACCATTTTGGAGGTTGTTGAACCGGCGTCCACACCCAAAAAGGCGCGTCCTTGATATTCGGCGAGTTCGGCCTTGCCCGCCACGGCCTGACCGTGCCGTTCGCGGAAAAGCCGCAATTCCTCTTCATCGGCAAAAAGCGCGGGAAGCAGCGCCTCCGCGGCCACGTCGTGCAGGGAAAGTTCCTTGAGTTCCGTGATCAGCCCGCTCAACGGCTTGAAAACCGCCTTCCCTTCCTCCATTTGCGAAAAGGCCGTGCCCCAAGCCGCGTAGAGCTGGGCGTTTTCCGGCAAAAGGCCGGTTTCTTCATCCAGGTTCAAAGTTTCGCGGAAGCGCCGCCGCAGCTGCGGCAGGAAATAGAGCGGGCCGCCCAAAAAGGCCACGCGCCCGCGGATGGGTTTGCCGCAGGCCAAACCGCTGATCGTCTGATTGACCACCGCCTGGAAAATCGAGGCCGCAATATCCTCCTTGGCCGCGCCTTGGTTTAAGAGCGGCTGAATATCCGTTTTGGCGAAAACCCCGCAACGCGAAGCGATGGGATAAATGATCTTATATCCCTCAGCCAGCTTGTCCAGCCCGGCCGCGTCGGTTTGCAAGAGCTGCGCCATCTGGTCAATGAAGGCGCCGGTGCCGCCGGCGCAGGCCCCGTTCATGCG
>WRDJ01000100.1 GCA_009783495.1 Clostridiales bacterium
ACCAAAGCCGTCACGTCGAGTTGGCTGTCGTCGCTGTATGAGGCAATGATGCTCATACCGCTCAGATCAAGCTTATCCCCCTCGGTGTAAACAAGGAGATCGGGATTATCCTCCACCCTGATGGATACGAGCACCGGTATTTCTTCAAACTCGGCCGTGATGAGGACGGCTTTGTTGGGCATCTTAAAGCTATTGCCGCTTATGAGTTTCCCGTTATATTTCAGAGTGCCCTCTTTCAGCTGCATGCCCTCGTCGGGAACTATCTCCAAAGTGACGGTCGTGCCGACGCGGGCTTGCGCGCGGCTGGGCGTGACCGTTCCACCGCTCATCTCGTCTACGCTTATGCCGTGCAGCGGGAAAGAAATATTATAAATGAGCTGGCATATTTCGGCACGGGTCACCGGCTCTCCGGGCAGGAAGTTTTTCCCGTCGTATAAACCTTCGAAAACGCCGGCGTTGATGCAGGATGATACGGCGTCGCGCGCGCCCTCGGAGATGGCCTCATGGTCTTTGTAAATCTTATAGGCGTTCTCGTCAGCCGCGTCCAGGGCATAGGTGCGTTTGGTGATGAGCGCCAGCTGTTCGCGCGTCACATAAGAGTTGGGCGAATAGGCCGTGTCGCTGACGCCTTTGATGATCCCCAGGCTATAGAGGACGATGATCGGCGTGTCGTAATAGTGTTCCAACTCAGTGATGTCTGCGAATTTGGGGTTGATTTCCGTGAGCTGCAGGCTGCGGCACCAGATGGTGGCCAGCTGCCCGCGGGTCAGCTTGGCGTCGGGGTCGAAGGAGGTCGGGCTTGTGCCCATGATAAAGCCCTTTTCCCGGCAGAAATCAATGGCGCTTTCATATGGATGATCCGTGACATCGCTGAAAGCCGCGCCGGCCGTCGTCATGAACGACATGGCCATTATTAATGTGACGATGATGATAAAAAGCTTTCTGGTTTTCATTATCCATTCTCCTTTTTTATAAGTTTCTTAGAGCCTGTTTGGTGTCTCCGAATAATGCGGATCCCGAACTGTTTTTTCGCCGGGCAAGGACAAGGAAGAGCGGCGAAGGGCAAGCACTCGCCATTCCAAGGAGCGATGACGCAATATCTGCAGAAAAAGAGCCGGAGGATGCGCTGTGAGCGGGATGCTAAACAGGCTATTACGAATGATAAAAGTATTGTTCGCCAAAATATTGTCTTTAAATCAAGTAAATAATTTGCAACTATGTTTATTAAAACCAAAATGCTTTACACACAAAAAAGACAAGCTCCGATAACCGCAAGTTATCAAAGCTCGCCTTTGCCTGTGTTGCCGGGCCGCCGACGGCGTTGCGGCTGTTTTATATACGGTGATTTGAGTGATTGTCTCCGCCGCCTTAACAAAAGCGGAAGGTTTTTCAAGCGCGGCGCGCGCCAACGTTCTAAGCTCCTTTTTCTTCGCTTGTCTCACAAATTGGTGTGCTTTTCCTCCTCATTCCGCCCCGCCGCGGGATACGGAAGCCATGTTCATAGAGCGGTCCATATTGCGATATTGGATGGCCTCGGCGATATGCTCCAACAGAATGTTCCCCTCTCCGGCCAGGTCGGCGATGGTGCGGGCCACCTTGAGGATGCGGTCATGCGCCCTTGCGGAAAGCTGCAAGCGCGCGAAAGCCTCTTTCATCAGGCTTTCGGCCTGCTCGTCGAGGCGACAGAAAAGCTGCACCTCCCGCCGCCGCATCTGCGCGTTGATCTTGATGTCGCCGCCCGCGAAACGGCGCGTCTGCCTTTCCCGCGCCGAAAGCACCCTTTCCCTGATCTCCGCGGAAGAGGCGCTATGTTTGCTTTTCGCCGAGGACAATTCCTGATATTTCACCCTCGGCACCTCGATGTGCAGGTCAATCCTGTCCATGAGTGGGCCGGAAATTCTGCGCAAATATTTTTCGATCATATAGGGAGTGCAGGTGCAGGGCTTTAACGAATCGCCGTAATAGCCGCAGGGGCAGGGATTGAGCGCGCCCACCAGCTGGAAATCAGCGGGGAAATCCACCCGGCCGCTCACCCTGGAAACGGTGACGCAACGGTCTTCCAAAGGCTGGCGCAGAGCCTCCAAGACGTCGCGGGCAAATTCCGGCATTTCATCCAGAAAGAGAACGCCGTGCGTGGCCAGGCTGATCTCGCCGGGGACGGGCGTGGCGCCGCCGCCTATGATGCTGGCGCCGGAAGCCCCGTGATGCGGGGCGCGGAAAGGCCGCCGGGTGATGAGGGCCTGCCCTTTGGGCAACAGGCCGCCGACGCTGTATAGCTTGGTCGTTTGCAGGCTTTCCCCTAAGGTCATGGGCGGCAGAATGCCCGGCAGGCGGCGCGCCAGCATGGTCTTGCCGGAGCCGGGCGGGCCGACGAGGATGATATTATGCCCCCCGGCCGCCGAGACTTCCAGCGCCCGCTTGACCCCTTCCTGCCCCTTGACGTCGCTCATATCCAGCCCATCCTCTTCCGGGGAGGCCGGGAACATTTTTTTTATCACCTCTATGTCGGCGCGCAGCGGCGCAGACGGTTCATTGCCGCAGAGGATTTCCGCCAGATTGCGCAAATGGCTGACGGCGTGGACTTCCACGCTTTCCACCAAAGAGGCTTCCGGCCCGTTTTCCTCCGGCACGAAAAAGACCTCCATCCCCGCCTCTCGGCCCAGGCAATCCGCCATGACCAAAGTCCCGGGGACCGGGCGCACCGCGCCCTCCAGCGACAATTCCCCGACCAAGGCCGTTTTCGCCAGATATTCCTGCGCGCTGATCTGCCCGGTGGCGCATAAAATGCCCACGGCGATGGGCAGGTCGAAGGTGGAGCCGACTTTTCTGATGGCCGCCGGCGCGAGATTGACCGTGAGGCGGCGCAGGGGAAATTCGAAACCGGCGTTCCTGATGGCGGCGCGCACCCGTTCCTTGCTTTCGCGCACCGCGGCGTCCGGCAGGCCCACGATGTCAAAAGCCGGCAAACCGGCGCTGACATCCACCTCCACCTTCAACGGGTGCCCGTTTATCCCGAAAACCGCGCAGCTGTTGATTATAGCCAGCAAAAAAACATCCCTCTTCTCCGGAAAATACCATTTATCATGCAAAAAATATTCTCTGCCGCTTCCCGATTACCTGTTAAGTAACTTTATATTGCTCTTTTTCACGAAATATTTTAGAATATAGAGGGCTAATATTTCACTTCCCGCGAATCAAGGTCACGTGGCCGGGTGTCGCCGGGAATATGCTGGGAAAATTGTAAAAAAATATGCCGGGAAATGCTTTTGCGGGCCGAGTTCGGGCAGGCCTAAGAAGTCTGGCGCGTGAGAAACACCATGATTTTACTTGCGAAAAAATAATAACTAATACACAAGGAGGAAACAAAATGGCCGACATCAGACCTTTCCGCGCCCTGCGTTATGACGGGGAAAAAAGCGGGCCGATTGACAAGCTCGTCACGCCGCCCTATGACGTCATCACCCCCGCCATGCAAGATGGATATTACGAGAGCAGCCCCTATAACATCATCCGGCTGGAATGGGGCAAGAAATTCCCCGCCGACAACGAGGCCGACAACGTCTATACCCGGGCGGCGCGGCATTTCACGGCCTGGCAGGTGGAGGGCGTGCTGCGGCAAGACCCTCTCCCCTGCTTTTATCTATATCGCCAACAGTTCTCTATTGACGGCCAAAGCAAGGAACGCCACGCTTTCATCGCCGCCCTGCGCGCGGAAGGTTATGCAGGCGGCCGGGTGCTTCCGCATGAGGAAACGCTACCCAAGCACAAGGCCGACCGCCTGGAGCTGATGCGCCGCACCTTCGCCAATTTCAGCCCCATTTTCGGCCTCTACGCACAGGAGGACCGGCTGGCAGAGCGGATCTTGGCGGAAGAGGCGGCCAGAAAGGCCCCCTGTCTCGACCTCACCGATGAATCGGGAGTGCGCCATATCATGTGGGCCATTGACGACCCCGCCGCCGTGGAATTGATACAAAAAAAAATGGCCGGAGAAAAAATCTATATCGCGGATGGGCATCACCGCTATGAAACCGCCTCAGCCTTCGCCAAAGAGGCCGCCGATAAGGGCCTGCTCGGCTGCCAATATATCATGATTGCTCTGGTCAACCTCTATGACGAGGGACTGGTGGTTTTGCCCACCCACCGTTTGGTGAAAAATGTGGCCGGGCTGCGGGAAGAGACTCTCATTGAACAGTTGAAAGCCGGCGGCTTCACCGTCACGTCGCTGGCGGGGGAACCACATAATGCCCTGCCTCGCCTGCTTGAGCAGATAGGAACGGGCGGAGAGCAAACGCCCTCCTTCGGGCTTTGTTTCCCCGGTTCGTTATATTTGTTGCAGCTGCCGGACAAAGAAAGCGCTTGCGCCGGCTTTGCCCCGCAAAAGCCGCTTTGCTGGAGGGAGCTGGATGTGAGCCTGCTGCACGCGCTGATTTTGGAAAAGCTGCTGGGCATCGGCGCGCAAGAGATGGCCGAAGAGGGTTTCCTGGGCTATACCAGAGAGGCCGAAGCCGCCGTCGCCAAAGTCGAAAGCGGTGAATACCAATGCTCGCTGCTTCTGGGAAAACCGCTGGTGCGCTCCATGCTCGAAGTGGCGCAGGCAGGCGAAAAAATGCCGCAGAAATCCACCTTCTTTTACCCGAAGATCATCGCCGGGCTGCTGATACACAAATTGAA
>WRDJ01000101.1 GCA_009783495.1 Clostridiales bacterium
GCGGCCCCGGCCATCAAGGGCGTGTGGAAAGCCGCGTTCACCGCCAGCGGCCTCACCGCGCCGCCCAGTTTTTTGATCGCGGCGCAGGCGAGGGCCAGCCCCTCTTTTTCCCCGGCCAGCACGATCTGCCCCGGGCAATTATAATTCACCGGAAATACTCCCGCGAATTCGCGGCAGGCCTCCTCCACCACTTTGTCCTTCAGTCCGATCACGGCGGCCATGGCGCTTTCCCTCTCTTCTGCGCAGGCCTGCATCTCGCGTGCGCGCCGGCACACCAGGCCGAAGGCCTTTGAGAGCGGCAAGACCCGCGCGAAAGCCAAGGCCGAAAGCTCGCCCAGGGAAAAGCCTGCCAGCGCCTGCGGGATGACGCCCCGCTCTTTCAGGGCCGCCGCCGCCGCCAAACTGACCGTGAAAACGCAGGGCTGCGTGTTGACGGTTTGGCTCAGTTCTTCTTTAGTGCCCTCGAAGCATTGGCGGGAAGTGCCCGGCCTTATGCGCCCGGCAGCTTCGAAGAGCATTTTAGCGGCAGGCGAGCACTCGTAAAGCTCCCGGCCCATGCCGGGATATTGCGCCCCCTGGCCGGAAAAAACGAAGGCTATTTCAGCCATTGGGCGGCACCTCCAAGTATTATTCGCGCTTCCTCGAAGATTTCCCGAATAATTTCCGCCGCCGCTTGCCGCTTATGTATCATTCCGGCCGCCTGCCCGGCCATAAAGCAGCCGTTTTGCAGGTCGCCTTCTTTGGCGGCCAGACGCAGGGCCCCCGCGCCCGCTTCCGCCAAATCCTTATCGCTCACGGAAGGGTCATATTCCTGTCGCAAAAATTCCTGCATGAAAGGGTTTTTCAGCGCCCGCACGGGGTGCCCCAGCCTTTTGCCGGTGCTCATGGTGTCTATATCCCGCGCTTTGATGATTTTCTCTTTATAATTTTCATGCACCGTGCACTCATCGGCCAGCAGGAAGCGCGTGCCCAGCTGCACGCCCGCCGCGCCCAGCATCAGGGCCGCCGCCAAGCCGCGCCCGTCGCCGATGCCCCCGGCCGCGATCACCGGGATTTCCAGCGCGCCGCAAACCTGCGGCACCAAGGTCATGGTGGTGAGGTCGCCCACATGCCCGCCGCTTTCGCCGCCCTCGGCGATCACCGCGCAGGCGCCGCCGCGCGCCGCCATTTTGGCCGTGGCCACAGAAGCCACTACGGGAATGACCTTGACCCCGGCTTCCCGCCAGGCCGCCATATATTTCGCGGGCAGCCCCGCGCCCGTGGTCACCACCGGCACCTTCTCTTCGATCACCATTGCGGCGATCTCGGAGGCGTTTGGGCTCATCAGCATGATGTTCACGCCAAAAGGACGGGCGGTCAGCCCCTTGGCTTTTCTGATCTCCGCCCGCACCGCCTCCGCATTCGTGTTCACCGCGGAAATGACGCCCAGGCCGCCCCCCTCGGAAACGGCGGCCGCCAAAGACGCGTCGGAGATCCAGGCCATGCCCCCCTGCAAAATGGGATATTCAATTTCCAGAAGCCGGCAAAGCGGCGTGTTCATCATGTCCCCGCCCCGGCCTTTTTGAGATAATCAACCACGTCGCCCAGGCTTTTTAAGTCCTCGGCGGGCTCGACCGTGACGTCGAACTCTTCCTCGATCTTCATCATAACGGCCGAAACGTCCAAAGAATCCATGCCGAAATCTTCAAAGGTGCTTTCCGGCGTCAGAGACGAGGCCTCGATATCCTCGTTTTCCGTCAAAATCCTGAGGATTTTCTCAAATATCATTTCAGCACCCCCGTTATAAAAATAATAAAATAAATGAGTCCGTGCGCTTGCCCTGCGCGGAAGGGCGGCCCCGTTGACAATCCCGCCGCTAATGGCCGAAAACGGCGGCGTTCCCCTCCTTTCTCAAAAAATTTCCGGCCCTCTCCCCCCTCGCCTTTGTTTAGAAGCAGGTGGTTGGCATTAGGCATAGAGGAGCCGAAGTGTAGCAAAGCTACATGAGGCGGCGATAACACAGTCCCGCGCTTCAATTCATCCGGCTGGGGCGCATGGGTTCGACTCCCCTATGCCTAACCATTAACGCGGGTTGCTAAGGGCCCTTGGCCGGTATCGGGGGCCCCGCAAAACCTTAGTTTTGCGGGGTGATTTGAGGGAAATTGGGGGTTTCCCTCAAAAAAGGCTCGTTTCCCTCGCTGACTCTTCCGGAAACCCGTTATTTTCTTATACGAATATACGCCAGGCTGACGTTAATATCACTGGAAGGGCGCATTTCCACTTCCAGCTCTTCCTGCGCAAGCACGAACTGGGAAAGCTTGATGAACCCGTAATTCCTCACGTCGAAATCCGGGCAGCGTTTGGAGAGGATGCCGCCCACCTCCCCCAGAAAGGCCCAGCCGTCGTCATTGGATCGCTCGGCGATGATGCTTTTCAGTTCCTGCAAAATGCAGGAGACATTGGGGCAGGCCTCCCCCCTTTTTTTCACCCGCTCATTTTCCGGCTTGGGCCCCGCCTTGGGCTCGGTTTTGGCCCCGTTTCTGCCCTTGCCGGGATATTTGACGGGCTCGGCCAAAAGGTCGAGATATTTGAACTGATGGCAGGCGGAGCGGAAAGCGGCCGGCGTTTTCTGTTCGCCCATGCCCACCACATACATGCCGGCCTCGCGCAGGCGGGAAGCCAGCCGGGTGAAATCGCTGTCGCTGGAAACCAGGCAAAAGCCGTCCACCTTGCCCGAATATAAAATATCCATGGCATCAATGATCATGAACGAATCGCTGGAGTTCTTCCCCGTGGTATAGCTGTATTGCTGCATGGGGTTTATGGAATTGGCCAGCAGGACGTCCTTCCAGAAAGCCAGCTGAGGCTTGGTCCAATCCCCGTAAATGCGTCTGTATGTAGCCACGCCTTCGTTTGATATCTCGTTGAAGATCTGCTTGATATATTTGCCGGAAATATTATCGGCGTCTATCAGCACGGCAAACCTTTTTTCTTCCAAGACTGTCACTCCCCCGTTTCTTTTATAATTTCATTATAGCACAAAAACAATTTTTTTCTGACAAGTTTTTTCTGTCGCCGCAGGATCTGTCACCCCAACACCGCAATGCGAAGCCTGTGTTGCCGACGAAGCTCATTTGAGATGCTCCGGCATTTCCAGCGCCGCGCCGAAGCCGGGCAACTTGCCGTTTTCCGCCGTCCAGCCGCCCGCCGCCGTGAAGCGCCCGCCCAAAGTCCCGTCATTATAAACGGCCTCCGCGCTTAAATCCGTGCCGTTGGCCTTGTCCTCGCTTTTTTCAAGAGTTTCTGACCCGCCGTTCGCCGTGACCGGCATATCGGAAAAGGCCGCGTTCCCGGACAATGAACCGTTCGTGGTTTCCGCAACGCGCCCGGGCAGCTTTTCTCCCGTCACGCCGCGGTTAAGCGCCGTGCAATTTTCCAGAACGCCCTCTTCCCGAACGCTGCCCGCAATGCCGCCCACTGCTCTCGCGCCGCTGATTGCACCCGAAGCCCAACAGTTTTCCACGCTGCCGCTGACTGCGCCTGCGATGCCGCCGGCCGCCTCGAGGGTGCCGCTGACGTCGCCCGTGGCATAGCAGTTCTTCACGCTGCTGCCGATGCGCGCATAACCCGCCACCCCGCCCACCAAAAGGGCCCCGCTGACATCACCCGTGGCATAGCAGTTCCTCACGCTGCTTGCGCCCTCAAGATCGCCCGCCACCCCGCCGACTGAAGCGGCCATCTGGCCGCTATCGGCGTTGCCGCCGACATTGCCCGTGGCATAACAACCCGTCAGGCTGCCATCCTTGAGCTTGCCCGCCACCCCGCCCACCGATATTTGGCCGTTGACATTGCCCGTGGCATAACAATTTTCCATGCTGCCGCCTAAGCTGCCCGCCGCGCCGCCGACATTTGCTAAGCCGTTGACATTGCCCGTGGCATAACAATTTTCCATGCTGCCGCCTAAGCTGCCCGTCAGACCGCCGACATAGCTTTGGCCGCTGACATTGCCCGTGGCGTGGCAGTGCTTAACGCTGCCGGAATCGCTGACTGCGCCAGCCAAACCCCCGACCGCGCCCATGCCGCTGACCGTGCACGATGAAGAGCAGTTTTCCAGGCTGCCGCCGCCCATAAAATGGCCCGCCACCCCGCCGACGCTGTCCGTGCCGCTCACCGAGCCCGCGGCGGAACAATTTTTCAGATCGCCGCTTTCAACCCAGCCCGCCACCCCGCCGACATTGTTGCCGGCGCCGCTCAGCGAGCCCGTGACGGAGCAGTTTTCCAGAATGCCTCCGCCGGAAAAAAAGCCTGCCACCCCGCCGACAATTCCTTTGCCGCGGATATCCGCGCTCTCAATGTTCAGGTTCTTCACCGCGCCGCCGTTTATATAGCCGAAAAGCCCGGCAAAAACCAGTTCCGGGTCATTGATGGTGAGGCCGCTGATCGTTTTGCCGTTGCCGTCGAAAACCCCCTTGAATTGTTGGGATGAGTTTTTGGCCGTCCCGATGGGCGTCCAGCCCTTGCCCTTGGCATAGCCGGAAAGGTCAATGTCGTTCATCAGCTTGAGATAGACCGTGCCGTCTGCCTCGCCCAGGATGGAGTTTTCCAAACGGCCCTTGTTGACCAGCACGGCAATCTCCGCCAGCTGCGCC
>WRDJ01000102.1 GCA_009783495.1 Clostridiales bacterium
GGGCATATTGCGGTAGCGATGTTCACCGGTTTGAGGTCAAGAGAACGGGCTGTATCTCAAGTGGTTTTGCCTTAACGGAATATATAAAGAACCATTTTGCCCGGTTGGCGCAGTATCAATTACTGTTGCCATGCAGATGGGGTGCCAAAAACCGCGGATATTATTATGCGAGAGGTTCCTATGCTGAAAAACAGGGTCCAATACATATTGTTGCTTTTTCTCGCCGCCATCCTCTATGTTTTTTTGGACGGCTATTTCATGTTGCTGGTTTTGCTGGCGCTTGCCTTGTTGCCGCTCTGCTCGTTTCTATTGCTGCTCCTGACGCGCCGCATGGTGAGCTTAACCGCGGAAGCGCCTTTGAGCATAGATTCCGCGCCGGAGATCGTCTATACGCTGGAGAACAAAAGCCCGCTGCCCGCTGCCGCCGTGGAATGGGAAATGACGCTGGAAGACAACTTGAACGGCGGCAAAACCGGCCAAAGCCTGCGCGGTTTCATCAGAGGAAAGGGCAAGGAGGAAGCGCGCCTTTCCCTAATGAACGCGAGGACGGGCAAGCTCACCGCCGCCACCAAAAAAGCCAGAGTTACGGACTTCTTGGGGCTGTTCGCCTTTCCGCTGGCTTTACCCGCTCCGCTCAACATATATATCTACCCTGAATTCCTCGATATAGCGCAGGCGGGGCCAAACCGCCTGGAATCAGACGGGGATTGCGTGAACTATTCACAGAGCAGGCCCGGCCCCGACGTGAACGAGACTTTCGCGCTCCATGAATATATGGAAGGCGACGATTTGAGAAAAGTTCACTGGAAACTGTCCTCCAAGACCGACGTGCTGATGGTGCGCGATTTCGGCCTGCCGCTTAACAGCCAGATTACCTTGCTCTTGGAACTCATGCCGCCAAACCATTCCGCAGACGGTGAAGAACTCAGCCTTTGCCTGGACATTTTCGCTTCCCTTTCCGCGGCGCTGGCGCAAAGAGGAACCGTGCATAATATCGCCTGGTACGACCGGGAATATGAAGCCTTCCACATGGAGCAGATCACCGAACTGGCGGAGCTGCAGATTGCCTTGCCCGCGCTTTTGGAAGCCAAATCATATGACGCGGAGCCGCATGCCCTGCATTGTTATATGCAAAAAGCGGCGGATTCCGGGAGCGGAGTGATGCTCTACTATATCACGGCGCGCCCGGACAGCGCCCTGATCAGCGAGGCGGCGAATATCCAGCCGGTGAGGACTATCATAGTCGGGGACGGGGAAACTGCCGGTTCCGGCATTCCGGAAGAAGCGGATACGGTCAGGGTCGGGCCGAACATGAGGCCGGAACTGGCAATATAGAGAGAGGTTAGAAGAGAGAAAAATCATGACGAAGCAAAAGACAAAAGTGCATATCGCGCTTACGAACGCTTCTTCCGGCGGCGGCTTGCAGACTGCCCTCCCGGAAATGGTTTTGTGTGCGCTTTTGTCCGTTGTCTGCGTTTCTCTTTTGCTGCAAATGTTTGCTCTGCCCTGCTATGCGGCGCTCATCTATGTTTTCGCCGTTCTCTGCCCGTTGGGATTGTCTTTTCTCGTACAGAAAATCGGCGGGCGGACGCTTGCCCTCTATCTGCTGTTCGCTTCCGCCGCAGTCTGCGCGCTCTTTTACGGCCCGCTCTGGAGCGGCTGTCTGGTAATCGCCAATCAAATTTTCATCGTGGCGAACGGTCTGCAAAACTTCACCTTCGTCCTCTATGAAACGGGCGTCCCCCAAGGTCAAGAGGCTCTTTACGGCACATTAGCCTTGCTCGTCGGCGTCGTTTTGTTTTCCGCGGCGCTGGTCTTGGGGATCAGGCAGCGGCTTCTTGCGGCGGTTTTTCTGCTCACCGCGCCCTTCCCGCTGCTTGTGATATATTTCTCGCTCAAACCGCCCCTGCTATCCCTGCTGACGCTGGCGTTCGCATGGGTCTTTCTGGCGGTCTTCTGCGCCGTCAGCGGGAAACGCGGGCGCACCATGACCATATCCCAAAACTCCAACAAGCTGGTTATCACCGTTTCCGCCGCTGTGATAGCCGTGGTGTTCGTCTTTTACGGGGCGTTTTCGCTCTTTCTCTCTGAAGACGCATATGCCGCTTCCGGCGGCACATCGGGCCTGAAAGGGGACATCATCTCCGCCGTTGACCGGCTGCGTTATGAAAAAAACAGCGGCATTGTGGAACTGCCGCGCGGCGACCTGAGCAAGGCGCAAAGCCTCCATTATACCTGGAACGAGGCCCTCATCGTGAGGCTGGAGAAGCCGCGTTCCCTGTATCTCAAGGGCTTTACCGGCGGCGCGTATAAGGATAACCGCTGGGGCGACCTGCCCGACGAGGCATATGCCGGGGAATATACGGGGCTTTTCGCTTGGCTGGGCCATAATGATTTTTACGCGCAGACGCAGCTCGGACGCATCGGGGAAATGACTATGGGCGCGCAAAACGGCTGGATTTCCGTCACCAACCTATCCCTGAACAGCAAAACTGTTTACGCCCCTTATGAGATCATCCCCACTCAGGACTTGGCTTCCGACCGGGTGAACTATATGAAAGACAGCGGCATTTTCAGCAGGGGCCTTTTCGGCATGAGGACATATACCTTCGATATGTATCTGCCGGTTGTCGAGGATTACGGCGCGGTCGATCTGCATTATTGGCTCGGCTCGGAAGTGCTGGAAAACCCGGCCTATCAGGAATATTTGGCCTATGAGAAGGTTTACCGCACCTTCGTCTATGATTCCTACCTGGCTGTTTCCGAAAAAGAAGCCGAATTGCTGAAAGGATATTTTTCCGAAGAAACCCTTGCCGAACTGAAAAACCGCGATTACCGGGCCGTGGTGAGGGATATCCGGCAATATTTTTCAGGAAATTTCACCTTTTCCTATGAGGTCGCAGAATTGGAGGAAGGCGCCGGTTTCGTAGCCGCATTTCTGGAGAGCGGCGAGGGCTATGACGTGCATTTTTCCACTTTAGCCGCCCTGCTTCTGCGCACGGCGGGCATCCCCGCGCGCTATGTGGAGGGCTTCTATATCAGCCCACGCGACGCCGCGCTCTATACCGAGTTGACCTCCATCACGTTTTATCTGCCCGACGCCGCCGCCCATGCCTGGGTGGAGATTTACGCGGACGGAATCGGCTGGCTGCCGGTCGAGTTCACGCCCGGCTATTTCACCTTGGTGAAAAACGAGAGCAATAACGAGGGAACCACGCAACTGCTCAAAGAGAACAACAGCTATTTCTATATAGAGGATATAGAAGTGCCTGTGGAGCCGGATCCGCCGGATGACGAAATGCCGGAAACCCTGTTTTCCATCCGCGCCCTCCTGCCGTTTATCATCGCCTTGCTGCTCGTTTCGGCATATTTCATAGCCCGCGCTGTATATATGAAAAGCCAGCGCCGCCGTTTCGCGCAGGCGGATACGCGCCAGGCCGCCCTTGCCCGCTATGCCCGGCTAAGCAAGCTGCTCCGTTTCGACGGGACGAGAATGAATCACCGCGCGGCCTACGCAGTTCTAAATGGGGCGAATGGCAAATATGACGTTGAGGAATTTTCTCTGGAACGGTTTCTGGATGTGGTCTATATAGCAAGGTTCAGCGCCGGGGAGCGGACGCTGGATCAAGAGGAATCGGGTTATTTGCGGGATTATGCGGAGGCCGCCGCCCGCTCGGTTTACGCGCGGCAGAAAGCGCCTAAAAAACTCTGGATGCATCTCATTTGGCTGGTTTGATACTGACCCTGTAAAGGAGGTTCTGTTTATGAAAAAATTCTTCTCCGTTTTAAGCGTTTTCCTGTGCGCGGCACTGCTGCTCGCGCAATTCGGCGCGCCTGCTTTGGCCAGCGGCATCATCACCGGGAACGACCCGCCGGATGACGAGGACGCGAATGTCAATGTCCTGACCCTTGTGAAGTCGTCGGTGGCCAACGGCGCGCGGAACGTGCCGCTCAACCCCGTCATCCAACTGGATTTCACTAAAAATGTGGTCAATTTCCTGACGGCCAGGCAGAACGCCACCTGCTATCACCTGGTGGATTCTGACGGCAACAGCGTGCCCATCAGGATTATCGTCCCGGACGACCAGATGCAGCAGGATGTCAAACGCAACGTTTTCATCATGCCGGCGGAGAATTTGCGGCCCGACACCATCTATAAGCTGGCCGTGGATAATACCTTGATTTCCAAAAACGGCGACCGTATTGACGACGCGCATCAAATCGTTTTCAAAACCGGAACGCAGGTCAGCGACAAGGCCAATCCTCTGCTGGCCGGTTTGGGTATGAACGTCCTAACCTTCACCAACGACCAGCCCCTGAACGAGAACTCCGTTCCCGGTTCCTCGCCCACCTCGTCCGCGCTCAGCAGACCGGCGGGCAGCAACCGCTTCTCGTTCGCAAGTATAGACACCGTCCTGCTCTCGCGCATCGTCCTCATAACCGCCGTTTGCGCCCTTGTCTTAATTGCTTTTCTGCAAGTACGCAAAAAAACAGGCCTCTTTCGAGGCCCTGAGCGAGCGTATTGGCGAACTGTTTTTTCGTCAGACACGGAAGAGCGACAACGGCATAGCATAGGCTATTCCGAGAAGCGATGACACCGTATGACGGAAAAA
>WRDJ01000103.1 GCA_009783495.1 Clostridiales bacterium
AAAGAAGCCCCAGGTCAGCCGCTACCCGAAGCGTCTTTTGCACATGGCGGGCGTTTTTCTTCTTGGGGTTTTTCACCCCGCGCTTGCGCCCATCGGTGAGAAAGAGAAAATCGTCCTTTATTTGCATCACCAGGTAATATTGCTGCTGGTCGCGCCCCTGTTTGGAGCGCACCAGCTGGCCCGGTGAGAATTGGGCAGGCTCGTTATCCTTTTGCATATTTTGGCCTCTTGTTATTTATTACTGTTTGAGCGGAAGCGAAAAGCTTTGGGAGTTAGCTCCAATCCTGGCCCAGGGAGCGGCCCAGGGCCACCATGACCCGGGAAATCGGCTGATCCCCGTCTATATCGCGCAACAGGCCCTTGGCCTTATAGAACTCGATTAAAGGGAAGGTCTCTTCTTCATATACCTTGAGGCGGCGGCTTACGGTCTCTTCGCTGTCGTCTTTGCGCTGGAAGAGTTCGCCCCCGCAGGCGTCGCAGGTTTCGGGCTCTTTGGGCGGGTTATAAAGCAGATGGAAGATGCTGCCGCACTTTTTGCAGCAGCGGCGGCCGGTCAGGCGCACCATCAGCTTATCCAGGGGAACCACGATGTTAAGGACGGCGGAGAGGGCTTCGTTGCGGTCGGCCAACATAGCCTGGAAGGATTCGGCCTGCGCCTTGGTGCGGGGAAAGCCGTCCAGAATGAAGCCTTCCTGGCAGTCCTTCTGGCTTATGCGGTCGCGGATGATCCTGATTGTGACGTCATCCGGCACCAGAAGGCCCATATCCATATATTCCTTGGCCTCCAGCCCCAGCGGGGTGGCGGCCTTGATGGCGGCCCTGAACATATCGCCGGTTGAGATGTGCGGAATGAAAAGTTTTTTTATCAGAGCCTCGGCTTGGGTGCCTTTTCCGGCGCCTGGAGGGCCTAATAAGACGATACGCATATGACGGCCTCCTTTTCTTATTGACTCGTCGCAAAATCAACTTCGCATAGCGGTGTCAGCCGCTGCGCTGCGATCCTCGACATACAAACCCAGTACGCCTGCGATCGTGGCTTGCGTCTTCCTTGCCCTGCTCGCCGCTTTTAGCTCCTCGGTGGTGGTTGGCGTGTTGCGTCCTCGGCTCAGCCGCTCACGTATTACATACGCTCGGCTCTTTCGCCTCGCCGCTCCTTGGGCTGCTTGCCGCCAACCTGGCATCCCCGAAAGCCTTAAGGTTTTTGAGGTGGTTTTGGCTCCTCGTTGGCGCTTGGCGGCGCAAATCTCTTCACCGGCTTTATCGCATGAAGCCTTGATAATGCCGCATCAGCAGGTGTGATTCGATTTGCTTCATCGTCTCCAAAGCCACGCCGACCACGATGAGCAGCGAGGTTCCGCCGAAGCCGATGCTCTGGCCGGTGATAGCCGAAGCCAGGTTAGGCATGAGGGCGATGGCCGCCAAGAAAGCGGCGCCGGCAAAGGTAACGCGAGAGAGGATGCGGTCTAAGAACTCCGCCGTCGGTTTGCCGGGTCGCAGGCCGGGAACAAACCCGCCATGCTTTTTCAGGTTATCCGCCACATCGCCGGTGTTGAAGGTGGCGGCGGTATAGAAATAGGTGAAGAGGAAGATGAAGATCGTATAAATGACCAGATAGACCGGGTGCTGAAAGCCGAAGATCTTGACGAACCAGGCGGCCACGCCGACGGTATTTTCGCCGGCGAAGAACTTGGCGATGGTCTGCGGCAGGATGAGAAAGGATGATGCGAAGATGATGGGGATGACGCCGGCCTGATTGATCTTCATGGGGATGTGAGTGCTTTGGCCGCCGTAAACCTTGCGCCCAACCACCCGCTTGGCATATTGCACGGGGATGCGGCGCTGGCCTTCCTGAATGTAGACGATGCCGGCGATCACCAAAAGGGCGAGGACGCCGAAGAGCAGGAGAAGGAGGGGGTGCATCGTTTTATTGACTATATATTCATAAACGGTGCGGGCGCCGGCAGGTACGCGGGAAACGATCCCGGCGAAAATTATCAGCGAAATGCCGTTACCGATGCCTTTTTCCGTGATCAACTCGCCCAGCCACATCAAGAAAGCGGTGCCGGCCGTGAGCGTTATCACAATGGCCAGATAAGAGAAGAAGTTCTGGTGCTCCGGCAGGACGGCCGTGCGCAGGACGAAGGTGATGCCGATGGCCTGGGCGAACGCCAGGACCACGGTGCCATAGCGGATGATTTGCGTCATCTTCTTGCGGCCTTCGGGGCCTTCTTTTTGCAGTTTTTCAAAGTAAGGCACGACCATGGTCAAAAGCTGCACGATGATTGACGCGTTGATGTAAGGCACGATGCCCATAGCGAAAACGGTGAATTGCTTGAGGGCGCCGCCCGAGATCACGTCCAGATAACCCCAGATATCCGAACCGAGCAGAGCACCGATCTGAGTGACGTCAATGCCAGGCACGGGCACGTGCGCGCCCGCGCGAAAGACCACGAAGATCATCAGCGTAAAGAGGATCTTTTGCCTTAATTCCTTGATTTTCCAAGCCGCAGCCAAAGACGAGAGCATTTATATCACCTCTACTTTGCCGCCCAAAGCGGTAATTCTCTCCGCCGCCTGCTTGGTGGCGGGAACCTTCACTTCGAGCTTTTCCCTTTGCAGGTCGCCGTTAGCGAGGATCTTCACGCCATCCTTGACTTTTTTGATGATGCCTGCTTCGAGCAGGGCGTTTTCATCCACAACCGCACCATCTTTAAAAGCGTTGAGCGCGTCAAGGCTGACTTCCACAATATCTTTCTTGAAAATATTGGTGAAGCCGCGTTTGGGCATACGCCGGGAAAGCGGCATCTGGCCGCCCTCAAACCCGGGACGCACGCCGCCGCCGGAGCGGGCCCACTGCCCTTTATGCCCGCGGCCGCTGGTTTTGCCAAGGCCGCTGCCGGTGCCGCGGCCCTTGCGCGTGCCCTTGGGGCGCGAACCCGGGGCCGGGCTTAAATTACTGAGATTCATGCTACACCTCCCAAAATTGTCATGCGCTGTTTTCGCAACAGCACCGTATGAGGAGCTAAAAAAGCGACTCGCCTATTCCGCAGCCGATTCAACTGTTACAAGATGGGCGATCCGCCTCACCTTGCCCAAGATGTCCGGTGTATCCTCCTGAACGACCGAGGATTGGAGCTTTCTCAAGCCCAAAGTGCGGGCGATCTCCCTTTGCGTTTTTTCATATCCGATGGGGCTTTTGGTCAGGGTTATCTTAATCTTCGCCATGTTTTGCCTCCTAACCCAGAATCTCTTCCGCCGTGCGGTTGCGCAGGCGGCTGACCTGTTCCAGGGTTTTTAAGGATTTCAGGCCGGCGATGGTGGCCTGCACCATGTTGATGGAATTGTTGGAGCCCAGAGATTTGGTGAGGATGTTTTTCATCCCGGCCAATTCGCAAACGGCGCGCACCGCGCCCCCGGCGATCACCCCGGTGCCTTCGCTGGCCGGTTTGAGCATGACGCGCCCCGCGCCGAAACGCCCGATCACCCCGTGGGGGATGGTGGCGTTGACCAGCGGAACGGAGATCATGTTCTTTTTGGCGTCTTCCACGCCCTTGCGGATGGCTTCCGGCACTTCGCTGGCCTTGCCCAGACCCGCGCCCACATGGCCGTTGCCGTCGCCCACCACCACAAGGGCGGCAAAGCTGAAGCGGCGCCCGCCTTTGACCACCTTGGCCACGCGGTTGATATGAACGACTTTTTCTGATAACTCTAAAGCACTGACGTCTATTTTTGCCACTTTTTTATTACCTCCTTCGCCTTGCAGCTCTTAAAACTGCAGGCCGCCTTCCCGCGCGCCGTCGGCCAAAGCCGCCACCCGGCCGTGATAAAGAAGCCCTCCCCTGTCATAAACCACTTTGGAAACGCCCTTGGCCAAAGCCCTTTCAGCAACAGCTAAGCCGACTTTTTTGGCCGCTTCCTTGTTCCCGCCATAGCTTTCCTTCAAACCGGCGTCCAATGAACTGGCGGCCGCCAAGGTGACGCCGTTAACATCATCTACGACCTGGGCATACATATGCTTGGCGCTGCGATAGACGCAAAGGCGCGGGCATTCCGGGGTGCCGGAGAGCTTCCTTCTCAAGCGGTAATGCTTTTCAGCCCTGACGGCTTTGCGGTTTGTCTTAGTAAACATCTTTAATCCTCCCTAAAGTCATGCTTTCCGGCTATTTCTTGCCGCCCTTACCGCCGGCCTTACCGCCGGCTTTGCCCGCCTTGCGCTTGATCACTTCGTTGGCATATTTGATCCCCTTGCCCTTATAAGGCTCCGGCGGGCGCACTTCCCGCACCTGGGCGGCGAATTGGCCGACCTTCTCGCGGTCAATGCCGAACACGGTGATGCGGTTGGGCGCAGGCACTTCGACTTTGAGATCAGCGCCCGGATCCATTTCCACCGGATGAGAATAACCCACGGTGAGAACCAGTTTTTCCCCCTGCTTGGCCGCGCGATAACCCACGCCGACCAACTCCAGCTTTTTCTCGAAGCCGTTGGTCACGCCTACCACCATATTGTTAAGCAAACCCCTGGTCAGGCCGTGCAGGGCGCGATGCTTGGGCTCGTCGCTATGGCTTTTGACGAAAAGGGCGCC
>WRDJ01000104.1 GCA_009783495.1 Clostridiales bacterium
AAAATGGTGACGGCCATGGCGGCCTTAGAGAGCGGAGCCGTCAAGCCCACGGATACCCCGGTCTATTGCACCGGCGCCGGTTTGCGCCCGGGGAGTTCGCCCTGCATCGGCCGGCACGGTAACGTCAATCTGGCGACGGCCCTGGCCGTTTCCTGTAATACCTATTTTCAGGAGGTTGCTTTGAAGAGCGGCATTGACGCCATTTATGACGCGGGGCTGTCTATGGGGCTAGGCCGGCGCACCGGCATAGAGCTGCCGGGCGAGGCGGCCGGGATCCTGCCCAATCCGGCATATAAACGGCTTCGCTTTGCGCCGGACGACTGGGAGTATAACTGGCACAATTACGACACCTTCAACACCGCCATAGGGCAGGGCTACAACCTATACACGCCTTTGCAGCTGGCTAATTACGTGGCCGCCATCGCCAACGGCGGGAAGCATATGCAGCCTTACCTGCTGGATAAAATTATTTCCGGCACGGACGGCAAGGTGCTTTTCCAGGCCGCGCCCAGGGTGCTGAACACGCTGGACATTTCCGCGGAAAACCTGGCCGTCGTGCAGTTGGGGATGCGCATGGCCGTGCAGCCCGGCGGGACGGCCGCCGGCGCCTTTGCCGGTTTCCCCCTCGAAAGATTCCCCGTGGCGGCCAAGACCGGCACGGCGCAGGTTAACTCGCTGGCTCAGGATTTTCACGGCGTTTATGTCGCCTATGCCCCGGCCAATAATCCCCAAGTAGCTTTCGCTTGCGTCATTGAATATGGGCGCACCGGCGGCGGCTCTGCCGGCTTGGTCTGCAGGGCAGTTTTCGAGCAATATTTCGGGCTTAACCCGCAGCCCATCCCGAACGAGCTGCCGGAATCCATGGAATAAGCCCGTGATCCGAAGCAAGAAGAACGAAACCGGCAAAGCTGTCATTCTGCGGGAGTGAAACGCCGAAAAAGTTCAAAGTGGAAGTTCAAAGTGCCTGTAAAATTTTGTCAGGCGCGGGTTTTAGGAACACGCGCTTTTTTTCTTTATATGGGGCAGGAGTTGCCTTCATTCATGTAGAAATATAATCCCTTGAATATAAGCCGGAGGTTGATGTGATGAAGGAACGGGAATTGACGGAAAGCGGCGGCCACACCATGCTTGTGCAGCGCACCATGCGTTCCGGGCAGAATGTCAATTTCGATGGCAACGTGGTCGTTTTGGGCGACGTAAACCCCGGCGCGGAGGTGATCGCCTCCGGGCATGTGCTGGTGATGGGGGCTTTGCGGGGCGTGGTGCATGCGGGAGCCGGCGGCTTCGACGGGGCCACCATAACAGCGCTGGAGCTTTCGCCCACCCAGCTGCGCATCGCTTCGCATATCACGCGCCCGCCCGACGGGGAAGAAGCCGGGGAGGGTCTGTTGGCGCCGGAGACGGCCCGCATCAAAGACGGGTCGGTCATCATAGAAAAATATCAGGCGCCAAGATAAACAAGAATTCATAATTTTGAAGGAGGCAAAAGAATGGGGACGGTCATAGTCGTTACATCAGGCAAGGGCGGCGTGGGCAAGACCACCACCACGGCGAATATCGGCACCGGCTTGGCTATTTTGGGCAAGCAGGTGGTGATGGTGGATACGGATATTGGTCTGCGCAACCTCGACGTTGTTTTGGGGCTGGAAAACCGCATCGTTTATGACATTGTGGATGCGGTCAAGGGAAATTGCCGTCTCAGACAGGCCTTGATCAAGGATAAGCGTTTTGAGAACATGTTCCTTTTGCCGGCCGCCCAGACCAAGGACAAAACCGCGGTCAGCGAGCAGGAGATGAAGGATCTTTGCGCCAATCTCAAGGAAGAGTTCGAATATGTCGTCATTGATTGCCCCGCCGGCATCGAGCACGGCTTCAGGAACGCCATCGCCGGCGCGGAAAAAGCCATCGTCGTCACCACGCCGGAGGTTTCTGCGGTGCGCGACGCCGACCGCATCATCGGCCTTTTGGAAGCCGCAGAACTCAAGGAACCCAAACTCATCATCAACCGCATCCGCGGCAAAATGGTGAAGAGCGGGGATATGATGAGCGTGGCAGACATTCTGGAAATTTTGGCCGTTGATCTTTTGGGCATCGTCCCGGACGACGACGCCATCGTCATCTCCACCAACCGCGGCGAGCCCACCGTGATAGACGATAAATCGCGCGCCGGCCGCGCCTATCGCAATATCTCCCGGCGCATTTGCGGCGAGGCTGTTCCCCTTATGGCCCTGGAAGAAGGAAACGGCTTTTGGAGCAGGCTGAAAAGCCTGTTCACGAGATAGGAGGCGAGAACATGAATTTGTGGGAAAGAATCGTTCGCTTTTTCGGCAAGGAGGCCGCCCCGGAAAAAACAGGCGTCATCGCCAAAGAGAGGCTGAGGCTGGTTTTGGTGCACGATCGCGCCGATCTCTCCGAGGTGGTCATGAATTCCCTGCGCGAAGACCTGATCGCGGTGATCAGCAAATATATGGAGATTGACCTTTCTGCCTTGGAGGTCACCTTGAGCAAAGAGGACGGCTCGGTGGCCCTGACCGCCAATATCCCGATTTTGAGCGTGAAAAGGGATGTCGCTTTAAAGCAAAAAGAGGCGTTATAAAAAAATCTTGCGGGAAACCGGCGCGGCGTCATGCCGCGCTTTTTCTTGTTTTTTTGCTTTCTTCTCTCCTCTCGCTCCTCACTTCCGTTTTGCGGTAAAACCCCGCTTCTGAAAATTTTATAAAAAACCGATAACTTTCTTGAAAAGAAAAAAAGCATATGATATAATGAAATCGGTTCTTATCCTGTTGCAAAGGGAGTGGTTCTATGCCGGCTTCAGCGGAGGCTTTTTGGAAACTTTTTGAGCAAACGGGTTCGGTCACCGTCTATATTATTTATCGTAAGGTGATATTGCAGTAAACTTCACTCAAACACATTTTAGCCCAAAGCTGCTTGCCATGCCTTTCGTCCCATAGGGAGGGAAGGCATTTATTGTATAAGGAGGTTATCAAGATGTTGGACATGCTGGCTAAGTTAAAATCAACGGCGCTTTCGGCCATCGCGGCGACGCGGGACATGGAGGCCCTGAAGGAACTGCGCGTGCGTTTCCTGGGCAAAAAGGGGGAACTCACCGTGATTTCCCGTTCCATGGGCAATCTCAGCCCGGAGGAACGCCCGGGCATCGGGCAGGCGGTGAACCTGCTCAAAGAGAAAATCGAACAGGCCTTGCAGGAGCATATGGAGCGGCTGGCCGCCTCCCGGCTTTCCGAGCGCCTCTTGAAAGAGAAAGTTGACGTCACCTTGCCCGGCCGCGCTTTCGCCGCGGGCGGGCTGCATCCCCTTTCCCTCATCACCGGGGAAATCGAAGATATTTTCACCGGCATGGGCTATCAAATCGCCGAAGGCCCGCAGGTGGAGCTGGATCATTACAGCTTCGAGCTGCTGAATATCCCTAAAGGCCACCCGGCTAGGGAGATGCAGGATTCCTTCTATTTCAGCGAAAACGTGCTTTTGCGCCCCCATACATCTCCCGTGCAGGCCCGAACCATGCAGAAAATGGCCCCGCAGCTGCCGGTGAAAATCATTTGCCCCGGCACGGTTTACCGGCGCGACGACGACGCCACGCACTCCCCCATGTTTCACCAGGTGGAGGGGCTTTTGGTGGATAAGCGGGTCGCGCTGGCCGATCTCAAGGGCACGCTTCTTGCCTTCGCCCGGCGTATGTTCGGCGCGGAACGCGAGATCCGCCTGCGCCCAAGCTATTTCCCTTTCACGGAACCCAGCGCCGAGGTGGACATCTCCTGCTTCGCCTGCGGCGGGGAGGGCTGCCGCCTCTGCAAGGGCAGCGGCTGGATAGAAATCTTGGGCGCGGGCATGGTGCATCCTTCCGTGCTGCAAATGTCCGGCTATGACCCCGACAAAGTGAGCGGCTTCGCTTTCGGCATGGGGGTGGAGCGCATCGCCATGCTGAAATACGGCATAAACGATATGCGCCTGCTGTTTGAAAACGACACGCGCTTTCTCTCGCAGTTTTAGGCCGTCGGCAACATAAGCGGCGCATTACGGTGTCAGCCGCTTCGCCGCAATCCTCGACGTACAAACGAGTACGCCTGCGGCCGCGGCTCGCGTCTTCCTTGTACTGCTTGCTGAAACCGGGGCCCCCGAAAACGCCTGCGTTTTTGGGGTGGGGATTGCCTCCTTGCCATTGCGAGTATAGCAAAATAATTGAGCCTCCCTCCCGCCTTTTGCCCCTAATTCATCATTTTAACTTTGGTTGCCGTTGTTAGGCTGCGAAAACAAAAACAATTTGAAGAAAAATGCAAAATTATTTTGAGGAGGAAAACAGGTTGAAAGAAACGATAAATGTATCGCCCTAAGAGAAGGCATAGCAAAAAAGCCACCCAAAAGGTGACTGAAAAAAGCAGGAACTCCGGTTAGACAACGGCAGGCATAATCACCTGAGCGC
>WRDJ01000105.1 GCA_009783495.1 Clostridiales bacterium
CGTGAGCACGCCTTCCTTTACCTCGGCCGTTATGCCGGGCAAAAGGGTGTATGAAAGCTCGCCCTTGGGCCCCTTGACCTTTACGTCCCCAGCATCTCCGACGGTGACGGCGACGCCCGCCGGCAGCGTTATAGGCATCCTGCCAATTCTCGACATGCTATAATCCTTCCTTTACTAGCTTGAAAATTTATTTTCAAGTTTTACCAAACAAACGCAAGGACTTCACCGCCCATGTGGGCGCTCCTCGCCTTCTTGTCGGTCATGATCCCCTTGGAGGTGGATATGATGGCTATCCCAAGGCCCCTGAGCACCCTGGGCATTTCCTCGACTGACGAATATATGCGCAGGCCGGGCTTGGACACCCTGCGCAGGCCGGTTATGGCGGCCTCTCCGCTCTGCGCGTATTTGAGCGCGATGCGTATGACGCCCTGGCCGTTGTCGGCTATGATCTGAAAATTCTTGATGTATCCTTCTCCGAGAAGTATCTCGGCAATGGCCCTCTTGGCACCCGACGCCGGTATGTCCACCGTGTCATGCCGCGCGCCGGACGCGTTGCGTATGCGCGTGAGCATGTCGGCTATGGGATCGGTTATATGCATAGCTGTGCCTCCCCTTTCCGCCGCGATGCGACGGAGATTTGAGTTCTAATTTTTGAATTTTGAGAGCCAAGTGAACATAAAACAACTCATCACTTAACACTCATATCTCGCTTTTGCTAAGCGTCCGTTGACGCGTTGCGAAAGCCCCGGCGCCGCGCGCCATTACCAGCTGGCCTTCCTGACCCCCGGTATCTGCCCCTTGTACGCCAATTCACGGAAACAGATGCGGCAAATGCCGTAATTGCGCAAATAAGCGTGCGGGCGTCCGCATATCTTACAGCGGTTGTAGGCGCGGGAGGAGAACTTTGCCGGCCGCTGCTGCTTGAGGATCATGCTTTTCTTTGCCATATGATTCTTTTCCTCCTATGAAATCCGCGCGAACGGCGCACCCATCAGGCTGAGGAGCTCTTTGGCCTCCTCATCGGTCCTGGCGGTAGTGCATATGACCACGTTCATGCCGCGGGTCTTGTCGATCTTATCGTACTCGATCTCAGGGAAGTAGATCTGTTCCCTTAGGCCCAGCGCATAGTTGCCCCTGCCGTCGAACGCGCTGTCGGAGATGCCCCGAAAGTCGCGCACACGGGGGAGGGCGACGTTGAACAGCCGATCGAGAAAATCGTACATCATGTTTTTTCTGAGTGTGACCTTAGCCCCTATAGGCATGCCGGTGCGCACCTTAAAATTGGCCACCGATTTTCTGGCCTTGGTGACTACGGCTTTTTGCCCGGTGATTTTGGCGAGGTCGCCGGTTATAGCGTCCAGCACCTTTTGGTTGTCCCTGGCCTCGCCGCAGCCGATGTTCACTACGATCTTATCCAGCTTGGGGATCTGCATCACGCTCTTGTAGTTGAATTTCTTCATCAGAGCGGGAGCGACCTCGGCCGTGTATTTATCCTTTAATCTTGGCATCTAAGAAAATCATCCCTTTCCAGTTTGAAAATAGATTTTCAAACTTGCCTCTCTTTTAGATGTCCTCACCGCATTTTTTACAGCGCCGCACCTTGCCGCCGTCGGCCATGATGCGGTGGGCGATGCGCGTGGGCTTGTGGCACTTGGGACACACGCGCATGACCTTCGAGGCGCGGATGGCCCCTTCATGCTTGATGATGCCTCCCGGCTCTCCCTGCTTTCGCGGTTTTTTGTGCCGCGTCACGATATTGACGCCCTCGGCCACGACCATGCCGTTCTTGGGCAGGGCGGTCAGGACCTTGCCCTGCTTGCCCTTGTCCTTGCCCGAAAGAACCACGATCGTGTCGCCCTTTTTAACAGACAATGTGTTCATTTTGCATCTCCATTACCCAATAAATGTGCCGTCTACAGGACCTCCGAGGCCAGCGAGATGATCTTCATGTACTCACGGTCGCGCAGCTCCCTGGCCACAGGCCCGAATATGCGCGTGCCCCTCGGATTTTTGTCCTCTCTGATAATAACCGCCGCGTTGTCGTCGAATCTGACATAGGTGCCGTCGGGACGCCGCGTGCCCTTTGCCGTGCGCACGATGACCGCCCTGACCACGTCGCCCTTTTTGACCGCGCTGCCGGGCTGCGCCTTGCGCACTGACGCCACGATAACGTCGCCGACGCTGCCGTAGCGGCGCATCGAGCCGCCCAGCACCCGTATGCATTTCAATTCCTTCGCACCGGAGTTGTCGGCCACCTTGACCATACTTTCCTGCTGAATCACGGACTTATCCTCCTATGGACGCATAGCGGTTTATTTCGCTTTTTCTAAGATCTGCTCCACGCGCCACCGTTTTTCCTTTGACATGGGACGCGTCTCCATCACCCTGACCTTGTCGCCGACACCGCATTCGTTGTTCTCGTCATGGGCTTTAAGCTTGTAGGTGCGCCTGACGATCTTTTTGTAAAGGGGGTGGGTGACCCTGTAAGCAATGGCCACCACCACCGTCTTATCCATTTTGTCGCTGATCACCACGCCGACCCTTGTCTTGCGGAAATTTCTTTCCTCGCTCATAGATTAATAATCATTCCTTTCCTTGTTCAAGTTTTTTCCGGTTTCAATCCACCGCGGCGGATTGAAATTCCGGCCACGCCAATTAGCAAATTGGCGTTATGCACGCCGGAAAGGAACAAAACTTGTGGTTTGAAAATTTATTTTCAAACTACCCTCACCTACGCGTTCTTGCGGAGCTCCAGCTCCCTCTGAACGGTTTTGACCCGCGCGATGTTCCTTCTGACCTCGACGATCTTCATAGGATTGTCGAGCTGGTTGGTGGCGTTTTGAAACCGGAGGTTGAACAGCTCGCCCTTCAGCTCGCCCATCCTGACGTTCAGCTCATCGGCAGTCATATTCCGGAATTCTATTGCCTTCATAACTATGACCATCCTTCCTCAGCGTCTCCAAAGAGACCTCCTGAAGTGTGAAAAACTTTGTTTTTCACGCTTCACCGCCTGTCTCGTTTTCAAGGTCGTCTTTTTTGACCACCTTTGTTTTGATCGGCAGCTTATAACCGGCGAGGCGCATGGCCTCCTTGGCGGTCTCCTCGCCAACGCCCGCGATCTCGAACATGACCCTGCCGGGCTTGACCACGGCCACCCAATACTCGGGAGACCCCTTACCCGAACCCATGCGGGTTTCGGCCGGTTTTTCGGTCACTGGCTTGTGCGGAAAAATCTTGATCCACACCTGCCCGCCGCGTTTGATATACCTGGTCATGGCGATACGGGCGGCCTCGATCTGGTTGGAGGTGATCCATGCCGGTTCCAGCGCCACAAGGCCGTACTCGCCGTGGGAGACCTTGTTGCCCCGGAGGGCTTTGCCCTTCATGCGCCCCCTGTGCTGCCTGCGATATTTAACTCTCTTAGGTAACAGCATCAGCCCTGTCCCCCTTCTCTGCCCGGGCCACCACTAGGTGGCCTGCCGCCGCTCGGTCTGCCGCCGCCCGGCCTTCCGCCGCCGGGTCCACCCGGCCCGCGGGAATTACCCGGGCCTCCTGGCCTTCCGCCACCCGGTCTTCCGCCGTCACGGCCGCCGCCGTATGGCCTGCCGTCTCCGCCGCCCCGGCCGTCGCGGTCACGGTTATCGCGATTGTCGCGGCGTTCACGCCGCTGTCTGTTCTGCTCGACGCTGCGCAGGCTTTCGGCCGCCTCGGCCGAGCGCGGGCCGTTGGTCAGTACCTCGCCCTTGTATATCCAAACCTTGACGCCTATGCGGCCGGTGGTGGTCTTTGCCTCGGCAAAGCCGTAATCGATATCGGCCCTGAGCGTCTGAAGCGGTATCGTCCCTTCGTGATAATGCTCTGTTCTGGCGATTTCGGCGCCGCCGAGGCGGCCGGACACCTGGGTCTTTATGCCCTTGATCCCGCCGAAACGCATGGAACGGCCCATGGCCATCTTGAGCGCGCGGCGGAAGGACACGCGTTTTTCCAGCTGGGCGGCGATCGATTCGGCCACCAACTGGGCGTTGGCGTCGACGTTCTTGATCTCGATGATATTGAGCGCGACCGGCTTGCCTATCATGCCCTCGATGTTCAGGCGCAACTTCTCGATGGCCTCGCCCCCCCTGCCGATGACGTTGCCGGGGCGCGCGCAATGGATGAATATCTTGACCTTTTGAGCGCGGCGCTCTATCTCAATGCAGGGCACGCCGGCGTTGTACAAAAGATCCTTGAGATACTTGCGTATCTTATAATCCTCGACCAGCAGATCGCCGAATTCCTCATCCTTGGCGAACCAGCGGGAATCCCAGTTTTTGATGATACCGACCCTGAGGCCGTGCGGATTTACCTTCTGTCCCATATGCTGTGCCGCCTCCCTCCTATTCTGCCCTTTCCTCTACCGCTATGGTTATGTGCGA
>WRDJ01000106.1 GCA_009783495.1 Clostridiales bacterium
GCCTCGTCGCGCAGCCTTTGCAGCAACTGCAGCGCAGGGCTATTTTTGGGCAGGATGAGCGGTTCGCCGCTTTCCGGCAGAAATATCCACTCGAACTGCTTGGCCAGGCTGATGACCGCGAGACCGTCCTCCGCCCCCCCGAAGAGCGGCAGGCCCAAGGCGCGCAGGGTTTCCAGCACGCTGGATAGCTGCCCCTTGCCCCCGTCTATCACCAGAAGGCCAGGCGCTTCCCCGAAGCCCTCACGGCTTTCATCAGATAGAAAATGGCGGAAGCGGCGGCTCAAAACTTCCCGCAGGGAGGCGAAGTCATCTGCGCCCTCCACGGTTTTCACGCGGAAGCGGCGATAATCCTTGGGAGAGGGCAAGCCCTGCCGGAAAACCGCCATCGAACCGACGTTATAAGCGCCCTGGATGTGGCTGATGTCGTAGCATTCCAGCCGCTGCGGGGTGCGTGGCAGCGAGAGCAGGAAACGCAGTTCTTCCAGGCCTTGCGCGGCTTTTTGCGCCTGATTGACCGAGGATTGCAGGAATTGCTCCAGCACCAAACGGGCGTTTTTCTCCACCAGCCGCAAGAGGCGCAGCTTATCGCCCCTTTGCGGCTGTGTTATGACCAGCTTGCGCCCGCGCCGCGCGTTTAAAAATTGTTCCAGTTCCTCTTTGTCTTCGGGGAGGTGGTTGAGGCAGATTTCGGCGGGCAGGGTCTGCGCCGCCCCATAATAATCAGCGAGGAAGCGCGAGACGATGCGCGGGGCTTCCTCGCCGCCCATATTCCGCAGCAGGAAATGCTCACGCCCCACCACCTTGCCCTGACGCACGAAGAAAATTTGCATCACGGCCTCTTCCCCTTGCGCGGCCAGCGCCAGCAGGTCGCGGTTGCCGCCTTGTGCGCTCATATCCAGCTGCTGCTGCTCCTGCAAGGCGGAGAGGGTTTTTATCTGTTCGCGTAGGCGGGCCGCTTCTTCAAAATTCAATTTTTCGGCGGCGGCGCGCATGGCCTTTTGCAGCCTTTGCACAACCTCCTTGGCGCGCCCCTGCAGGAAGAGCACGGTTTCCTCCACCAAGGCGGCATATTCCTCTTTGTTAACACGTTTTTCGCAGGGAGCCGGGCAGCGGCCGATATGGGCGTTGAGGCAGGCGCGCTGGCCGGGGCGGAACTCCCGCTGCTTGCAGGAACGCAGGGGGAAAATCTCCTCGATGAGCTTTTGCGCGGCCCGCATTTCGCCCACGTTGACATAGGGGCCGAAATATAGGCTGCCGTCGGCTTTGGCGCGGCGCACCACCAGCAAGCGCGGAAAATCTTCGCGCATGGTCAGCATGAGGTAGGGGTATTGCTTGTCGTCGCGCAGCACGACGTTATAGCGCGGGCGGTGTTCCTTAATCAGGTTGCTCTCCAGAATCAGGGCGTCGCGTGGGGAATCCACCACCACGGTCTCAAGGGCGGCGATTTTGCTCACCAGCGCCGCCGTTTTCGGGGTGAGGCCTTCCGGCGACTGGAAATAGGAACGCACGCGGCTTTTCAGCGATTGCGCCTTGCCCACATAGATGACTTGCCCGCCGCCGTCCTTCATGAGATAGACGCCCGGCAGATCCGGCAGAGCTTGCAAAGTCTGCCGCAAGTGGTGGAAGTTTTGGGTTGTCAACGTGACGGGCCTCCTTTCCCGAATCGGCAATATTTATCGCGGGTTGCCCTTGCCTTGGCTTGCGGCTGTCAATCATTATTTTCTAATTACGGTAAATATTTTTTGCGGACAAAAAATTTGTTTTTTATTTTGAACCCCACCCCTGTGCCGATTTATCCGATACAAGGCGGGAATCATCCTCTCGATCCGGGCGATAATGGTTCCGTCGGGTAACCGTTCCATTTTGGGGTAGTCCAACCGGTAGTCCCCTCATAAAAGTAGATTTTAAAACCGGGAGCGACAGAAGAAAAAACATAACGCCCCAGAGCTGGCGCATTCCCTTCAAATATGGCATATTCAAGTCTACTGCAACGACTAAACGCCCAATCACCGATAGAAGTAACGCTGTTTGGTATGGTTATACTTGTTAAGCCGCTGCAATCACTAAACGCCCAATCACCGATAGAGATAACGCTGTTCGGCATGGTTACGCTTGCCAGACTGCTGCATTCCCAAAAAGTCCAATCACCGATAGAAGTAACGCTGTTTGGTATGGTTATACTTGTTAAGCCGCTGCAATATTGAAACACCCGATTACTGATAGAAGTAACGCTGTTTGGTATGGTTATACTTGTTAAGCCGCTGCAACGACTAAACGCCCCATCACCGATAGAAGTAACGCTGTTTGGTATGGTTATACTTGTTAAGCCGCTGCAATATTGAAACGCCCGATTACCGATGGAGGTAACGCCGTTCGGTATCGTCACGCTTATTAAGCTGCTACAGCCATCAAACGCAAAACCACCGATGGAGGTAACGCTGTTTGGTATAGTCACGCTTGTTAAGCTACTGCAATCTTGAAACGCAAAACCACCGATGGAGGTAACGCTGTTTGGTATAGTTACGCTTGTTAAGCTACTGCAATCTTTAAACGCACCATAATCAATAGAGGTAACGCTTTTATTATCAATTATAGCAGGAATTACAACATTTCCGCCCGGGCCTATATATTTTGTTATGGTCACGCTATTGCCTATAACTCTATATTCAAAATCAGCGGGGCAGACAGTAAAGCCCACATCGAAACTTTCGTAAATGCTGTTATTGCCACTCACCGTTACTGTCGCAACGTATGTTCCAGCCGCAAGTCCTGTTTTTGGCTTCACAGTAAATTGGTTATTTTTGTTTGCGGCTATGTTACTGACAGAGGTCTTGTTCAGCTCGAAACTTGACGCATTTGCGCCGCTCAACGAGATTATGAGCTTTCCCGTTGGTGAATTACCGGTGTTGTTTATCGTTATGCTGTGTGGCGGATATGCGCCATAACCTGCCATTGTCTCTGTAAATATTACATCATCAAATGGGTCGAGCGCTATTTCATAAAAAGAGGTTTCTGAAACAGGGCTCTTGCCAAAAAGAAAATCAAGCAGGTTTTTTGTTTTTGGAGAATCACTAATCGTCAATATGTTGGCAATCAGGGCAATTATGAAGACAATGCCTGTGCCGATAATAACGTATTTAGGCCGTATTTTTTTATCTCCCGATGCCATAAAATCGCCTCCCAGACAATAGATTTCGACAATTTCCGTTTAGTTCCTTTTCAGCACTTTAGCCAGAAATTGTCCGGTATAGCTGCGTTCGTTGATGCAAATCTCTTCCGGGGTGCCGCTGGCGATGACCTCTCCCCCGGCCTCCCCGCCTTCCGGTCCCAGGTCAATGAGGTAATCGGCGGTCTTTATCACGTCTAAGTTATGCTCGATCACCACTACTGTGTCCCCGGCCTCCACCAACCTTTGCAGCACCAAAAGCAGGCGGTGGATATCGGCGGAGTGCAGGCCGGTGGTCGGTTCATCCAAAATATAAAGGGTGCGGCCGTTGGAGCGGCGGGAAAGCTCGGCGGCCAGCTTGACGCGCTGCGCCTCGCCGCCGGAAAGCGTAGTGGCCGGCTGGCCCAGGCGGATATAGCCCAGGCCGACGTCGCAGAGGGTTTGCAGTTTGCGGGCAATGCGCGGGATATTGGTGAAAAAGACCAGCGCCTCTTCCGCCGTCATATCCAGCACGTCGGCGATGTTCTTGCCCTTATAGTGGATATTGAGGGTCTCGCGGTTATAGCGTTTGCCCTTGCAGACCTCGCAGGGCACATAGACGTCAGGCAGGAAGTGCATCTCGATCTTGATGATGCCATCGCCGCCGCAGGATTCGCAGCGCCCGCCCTTGACGTTGAAGCTGAAACGCCCCGGCGTATAACCCTGCATTTTGGATTCCGGCGTCATGGAAAAAAGTTCGCGGATGTGGTCGAAAAGACCGCAATAGGTAGCGGGGTTGGAGCGCGGGGTGCGCCCGATGGGGCTTTGATCAATGTCTATGACCTTTTCCAGATGCGCGAGCCCGCTGATGGCGCGGAAACCGCTTGCTTTAGCACGGGCGCGGTTCAGTTCCCTGGCCGCCGCTTTATACAGTATTTCGTTGATGAGAGAGCTCTTGCCGCTGCCGGAAACGCCGGTCACGCCGATGAAAAGGCCCAGCGGAAAAGCCACGTCGATGTTTTTCAGGTTGTTGACCGTCGCGCCGTGGATAGTCAGCCATTTGCCGTTAGGCTTTTTGCGTTCATGCGGCAGGGGGATGGTTTTACGCCCGGAGAGGTATTGCCCGGTCACGGAGGCCTCGCAGGCGATGATGTCGGAAAGCGTGCCGCAAGCAACGATGCGCCCGCCATGCTCCCCCGCCCCCGGGCCGACGTCAATAATGTGGTCGGCGGCGCGCATGGTCTCCTCGTCGTGTTCCACCACCAGC
>WRDJ01000107.1 GCA_009783495.1 Clostridiales bacterium
CGTTTTGCGCCTGATGGAACAAAAGGGCCTGCTCACGCTCAAAAAAGAGCGCATCGTAAAAGAGGACGGCAATTATCTGGCACAGGCGGCGCGTCTGAACACAGAGCAGGAGGAAGTTTTTCACGCCGCCTTTGAAGAATGGCGGGGAAGCAAAAGGCCGGTTCTGCTGCACGGCGTCACCAGCAGCGGCAAGACCGAGATCTATCTGCGCCTGATAGAACAAGTGATCGCGGAAGGCAGGCAGGCTGTTTTGCTGGTGCCGGAAATCGCCCTGACCCCGCAGATGGTCAATTTTGTGCGGCGGCGCATCGCGCATGAGGTGGCGGTCTTGCATAGCGGCATGAGCGGCGCGGAAAGGCGCGCGGCCTGGCAAGGCATCGCCGAAGGGCGTTATCAAGTCGTTTTGGGCGCGCGTTCGGCGGTTTTCGCGCCTTTGCCCAATCTCGGCCTCATAATCATGGATGAAGAGCATGAAACCAGCTATAAACAGGAAAACGTGCCGCGCTTCCACGCCCGGGAGGTCGCTTTGCGCCGCTCTCAGTTGGAAGGGGCGCTTTTTGTGGCGGGCAGCGCCACGCCTTCCGTGGAAAGCTATTATCACGCCATAAACGGCCGCTGGTTGCTTCTGAAACTGCGCGACCGCTTCTATCAGGCGCCGCCGCCGCAGGTGAGCGTCGTGGATATGCGTGAAGAACTGCGGGAAGGCAACCGTTCAATTTTCAGCCGGGAATTGCGGGAAGAACTGGCCCTTTGCTTGGAACGCGGATAGCAGGCCCTGCTTTTCCTGAACCGGCGGGGATATTACACTTTTTATTCCTGCCGTTCCTGCGGCGAGGCGCTCAAATGCGGCCATTGCGCCGTGCCCCTGGCTTATCACGAGCGGGAAAAGAAACTCAAGTGCCATTATTGCGGTTTTCAGCGGGATTTACCCCGCCTATGCCCTGTCTGCGCTTCCGCCGCCATCCGCCATTTCGGCAGCGGCACGCAGCGGGTGGCCGACGAGACGAAAAAGCTTTTCCCGGAAGCCAGGGTGCTGCGCCTCGACAGCGATGTGGCCGCGAAAAGGGGCAGCTATGACTCGGTTTATCAGGAAATGCTCTCTGGCCGCGCCGACGTTCTGGTGGGGACGCAGATGATCGTCAAGGGCCTGGATTTTCCCAATGTGACCCTGGCCGCGGTGATAGCCGCCGACACCACGCTTCACCTGCCGGATTGGCGGGCCGGAGAAAGAACTTTCCAGCTTTTGACGCAGCTGGTGGGCCGCGCGGGGCGGCGCGAGTCGCGCGGGCGGGCCGTCATCCAGACCTATTCGCCGCAATCGCCCGCAGTCAGCTCAGCCGCCCTGCAGGATTACGCCGGTTTTTATGAAAAAGAAATACTGCTGCGGGAACTGGCCTTTTACCCGCCCTTCTGCTCTCTTTTGCGCCTGCTTTTCAGCGCGCAAAGCGCGCAACAGGCGGCGGAGGCAGCCAAGGCCGTGGCCGGATATTTGGAGATGTTTTTACAAGAAAAGGGCGTGCTTTGCGGCCCGGCGCCCGCGCCCGTACAAAAAATCAAAGACCTGCACCGGTTCCAGATCTTGCTCAAAGGCGACTTGCCGGCCCTGCGTAAGGCCGTGCGTCAGGCCTGGCAAAAGGCCGGCGAAGAAAAATTGCCCGGCAAGGGAGTGCGGTTGCAGATAGACGTGGAACCGCTGAGTTTCATGTAAAAACCCTAACCCTTGGGCCTGAAGAAGACCGCCGCCGCGAAAGCAAAAACGACCGCGGCGGCGATGCCGGAGGACGCCGATTTATAAAGCCCGGAAAAGAGGCCCCAGAAGCCGTTCTCCCGCGCGCCCTCGCAAGCGCCCGTCAGCAGGGAGTTGCCGAAGCTGGAAATGGGCGTGGTTGCCCCGGCGCCGGCAAAATCCACCAAAATCGGATAAATATTGAACGCGCTTAAAAGCGCGCCCGCCACCACCAGGGAACACAGAGTGTGCGCGGGAGTAAGTTTGAAAACGTCAATCAAAATCTGGCCTATAACGCAGATCAGGCCGCCCACCGCAAAGGCTTTCACAAACGCCATCAAAATTTCCACCGATTTTCTCCTAAATAAAATATTTATATATGTGAGCGGCCGGGCCGATGGCGACGCATCGCAAGACCAACCGGGAGCTAAAAGCGGCAAGCAGTATAAGGAGGGCGCAAGCCGCAACCGCAGGCGGCCTGTACGTCGGGGATTGCGGCGAAGCGACTGATACAGTAATGCGAAGTCAATTTTAGCGACATTCCAAAGCCACGGCGTGGGCGATTCCCGGTATGCTTTCTTTTTGTTGATAAGTGAGCGGGGAAAGCAAGGCCCCCGTGCCCACCAGAAGCAGCCGTTTGATCTGCCCTTTTTGCATGAGGTTGAGGAAATGCCCGTAAGCCACCGCGGCCAAGCAGCCGCAACCGCTCCCGCCGGAAAAAACCGGCTGCTCCCCGCCGTAAAGAAGCCCGCCGCAATCCAAAAAGCTGCTCCTTTTGATCGCCACCCCGGCCCGGTTGAAAAGCTCCAACGCGCAGCCCTGCCCCACTTTTCCCAGGTCTCCGGTGGCGATGACGTCATAATAATCCGACGCCACCCCCCGCTCTTGCAAATGGGTGATGACCGTATCTACGGCGGCCGGGGCCATGGCCGCGCCCATATTATAAGGGTCGCTGACACCGAAATCCACCACCTTGCCGATGGTGGCGCAGGTGATTTTTGTTTGTCCCTCCCCGGCCGCCGCCACAATAGCCGCCCCGGCCGCCGTGGCGGTGAACTGCGCGGCGGAAGGCTTTTGCACGCCGTATTCATTAGGATAACGGAACTGGCGCTCGGCGGTAGCGTTATGGCTGACCGTGGCCGTGGCCGCCCTTTGACCGTAGCCGTGGGATATCAGAAGGGCCGCCAGGGCCAGCCCCTCCACGGCGGTGGAGCAAGCGCCGAAAATGCCCAGATAAGCGCAGCCCAGGCCCCTGGCCGTGAAATTTGAGGAAGTGATCTGGTTGAGCAGGTCGCCCGCGATGAAAACGTCTATATCCTCTTTTTGCAGATGGGCTTTTTGCAGGGCGATCTCAACGGCCTTTTCCATGATGGATTGCTCGGCCTTCTCGAAAGACTCGCGGCCGGCCCGCATATCGTAATAAAGATAGTCAAAAGACCCGGCCAAGGGGCCTTTGCTTTCCATTTCCGCGCCCGCGCAGGCCCCGCAAAGCAAGGAGGGCGCGTTCTCGAACCACCAGGTCTGCCTGCCTTTTAGCATCACAGCACCCCCAACATCCATTTTATCAGGGCAAAGAAAAAGGCCGAGACGCTGCCGAAAACGATCACGGCGCCGGCCAGTTTGAAGGCGTTGCAGCCTACGCCCAGCACAAAACCCTCGCTGCGGTGTTCCATTGCCGCCGAGGTCATGGAATTTGCGAAGCCGGTGATGGGCACGCCGAGGCCCGCCCCGGCCCATTGCGCCCACTTGTCATAAAAGCCCAGGCCGGTCACGAGCGCGGTCAGGCCGATCAAAATCACCAAATAAACGGCGGTGGCTTCGTTCGCGCTCATGCCCCGGAATAGGAAAATTTCCCGCAAAGCCTGGGACAGAACGCAGAGGCCGCCTCCCACCGCGAAGGCTTTGAGGCAATTTGCCGCCAAGGGGCGCTTAGGTTCATTGTCCTTCACTATTTGGGCATAATGGGGGGCAATCTGAGGTTTTTTCGCCATAACTTCCTCCCAAGTCGTAATATACTAAGAACCTGTATTCATGCTATGGATACAGGTTCTTAGTATTTAGCGTTATCAACGTATTATGAGAGGTAATAATATCCATATTTTTTTTGCCGTGAAAGAGCAATACTATATGCGTAAAAACGCAAGGAGAATAACCATGCTTCTATCCATAGTCAGAACCTGCCTGCTCTATTTCGTCGCCTTCCTGGCCGTCAAAGCCATGGGGAAACGCGGCCTGGCGCAACTGCATCCCTTTGAGCTGGTGGTGATCTTCATGATCTCTGAAATGGCCTCGGTGGCCATGCAAAATCACGGCGTGCCGATGATAAACAGCATCATCCCCATCGCCACCTTGGCCTTTCTGGAAATTTCTATCAGCGTCGTCTGCCTGAAAAGCAGCGCTTTCCGCAAGCTGGTCAGCGGTTCCCCTTCCATCATCGTGAGCAACGGCGTCATCCGGCAAAAGGAGATGGCCCGATTGCATATGACCATAGACGACCTGGAAGAGGAAATGCGCTGCCAAGGCTATTTCAACGTGGCCGAGATCCAATACGCCATCATGGAGACGAATGGCCAGTTCAACATCATGCCGAAGGCGTTGTGCCGCCCCGTCCAGCCCAAAGATCTGCAACTGCAGCCGCCGGAGGACGCGCCCGCCGCGCTCATCATTGAAG
>WRDJ01000108.1 GCA_009783495.1 Clostridiales bacterium
CGCTTTTTTGCGCGTCGGCGGGGTTATAGGCGAGGACATAGTTGGGCGGCATATGTACGCCCCTGCCAAAGTTCAGACGCAGCCCCTTGGCCTTGAGCACCTTTTTCAGCGCGCCCAGGCTGCCCTGCCCGGCCCCGCCCATCGTCACGATGGCGAAGATATAGGTATCCGGCCTGATCTGCAGTTTTTGCGCGAAAGCGCGTACAGCGCGAGGCAAATTGCCGTAATAGGAGGGAAAAACGAACCCGACTTTCTTTCCCCGGCCGCCCACGGCGCGCGGGGGCGCTTCCCCCGTTATGCGGGCGAGGGGCATTTTTAGTGCATCCGAAAGCGTCTTGGCAGCGTAAAGAGAGTTTCCCGTGCCGGAAAACCAGAATATGCAAGACGAATTATTCATGATGTTTCCTCCTTGATATAAATACGCTGTTCCCTGTCTTCCGGCTCCCTGCCTATGTTATAGCCCCGCCTCTCAAAAAAGAGACTGTTGCGGGCGGCGGTCAGCGGTTGGGTTGGCAGCTTTCGCAAAAATAGACGTTCCCACCCAGATAGGCTTCGCGGCGGATCGTCCCGCCGCAGGCCGGGCAAAGCCCCCCGGCATTATTCTTGCTCATCACCGTGGGATAGCCGCCGGGCCGGCCGCGCAGGTCTTTCTCGGTATCCCGGCCGCCCAGGGCCGTCATTTCCGCCAGAAGCCCCTTCACCGCCTGATAAAGCCCCGCGAATTCCTCCCGCGCCAACGTGTTCATCCTGCGCCGTGGGTGGATTTTGGCGCTCCAGAGAATGTCCTGCAAAACACCGTTGCCCAGCCCCGGAATGCGCTGTTCGGTGGCGAGGAAGGCCTTGGCGGAAAGCTTGCCGGTTTCTTCGTTCAAAAGCGCGGTGAAATAGCCCTCGTCGAACTCCCGCGAGAGGGGCGACGGTTTTTCCCGTGCCACCAGATAATATGGGTTGTCGTTTTCCTCCGCGCGGAAGGCCCAGAGCCCGCCATACATCTGCACCGTGCAGACCAGCGCGCTCCCGTCCTCAAACCCGATATAGAGTTGGTGCTTGGCGGGAACGGCCTCCCCAGCGGCATAATAACGCGCGTTGACGCCGTCGTGAAAAAGCAGGCGCGCTTCGCCCGCGCAAATCTCCGTCATGCCGCCGTGGACGCGCGCGCCGCCGATTTTTTCGCCCACCAGCAGCTTGGGATAATCGGCGGGGTCACCGAAATAAAAAGCGAACTTGTGGGGCGAGGCGGCCGCGCTGACCGCGGCGATGACCTTGCCCGTGAGCACCGCCGCTTGCCTGGCTAAAGCATGACTTTCGGGGATTTCCAGCATGATTCCCGTCCCTCTCGATTTATTTTATTCCTCTTTATTTTATTCCTCCGGCGCGAGTATAAAGGAAAACTCTCCGCTCACGCACAGCTTTTCCCCCACTTGGCCCTCGCCCTGCGCCAGGAAGAAGCGGCCCAGCCTTTTCTTGAGCGCGCAGGCGAAATCTATGACGTCGCCCGGAAAAACCTTGCTGAGGAAGCGAACTTTCTCGATGCCGGTGAGATAAGCGAGCAGTTTGATCTTGCCGGTGAGAAGGCAGCAGGTCTGCGCCATCATTTCGCACAGGATCACCCCAGGCACCACCGGCAGGCCGGGAAAATGCCCCTGCAGGAAAAATTCGTCGCCCCGCACCTCATAGCGGCTTCTGGCCACTCCCTGCTCGTCAAGGCAGAGGCCGTCCAGCAGAAGCATCGGCTCACGGTGCGGCAGGATGTTTTTGATTTCTTCCCTGTTCATATAATCCATAAGAACTCCCCCCTTCCCGTCGCAAAATCAGCGCCGCAAATGCGGCCAGGCCGTTTTCTTTCTTCCGGCTTCTGTTTTTATCGAACCGAAGCAAACGACAATTCACCGTTTGCTGCACATTCCGGCTTCTCCCTTCTGCCCTCTGTTTTCAAACCTTGGTGAAAGCCAGGCAGGCATTATGCCCGCCGAAGCCCAGGTTGACGGAAAGCGCCAGGTCGAAATCGGCGCGGCAGGCCAGGTTCGGCACATAGTTGAGGTCGCATTCCGGATCCGGCTCGCGATAACCGATGGTGGGCGGGGCCAGCCCCTCGCCCAGCGCCAGCACAGACGCCATGGCCTCGACCACGCCGGTGGCGCCCAGCATATGCCCGGTCATAGACTTGCTGGAGCTTATCATGGCCTGATAAGCCCGTTCGCCCAGCGCCTTTTTGATGGCCGCGGTCTCGCTTTTGTCGTTGAGCGGCGTGGAGGTGCCGTGGGCGTTGATATAAACTTGCCGGTATTCCCGGGCCTGCGCTTCATTGAGCGCCAGCGTGATGGCGGCGGCGGTGCCGGCGGATTCGGGGTGCGGCGCTGTGATATGATAGGCGTCGCAGGTATTGCCATAGCCTTTGATTTCGCCGTATATTTTGGCGTCCCTTTTTACGGCGTGCTCATATTCCTCCAGCACCATCACGCCCGCCCCTTCCGCTATGACGAAGCCGTCGCGCCGCCTGTCGAAGGGGATGGAGGCGTTTTGCGGCTCGTTGCGCTGGGTGAGGGCCATGCAGTTGCTGAACCCGGCCACCGAAAGCTGATTGACGGCCGCTTCCGCGCCCCCCGCGATGAGCGCGTCGGCATAACCGTGCTTGATGCAGCGGAAAGCTTCGCCCAAAGCATGGGTGGAAGTGGAGCAGGCCGTGACAACCGGCAGGCAGGGCCCGCGCGCGCCGTATTTGATGGCCACGGCGCCGGAAAGGATGTTGATGATCATCATGGGGACGAAAAAGGGCGTGACGCGCTTCGGCCCTTTGGTGAGCAGGTTGGCATTCTCGGTGCATAAGGTGTTAATCCCGCCCACCCCGGAACCGAGATAGACCCCCAGGCGCTCCGGCGCGGCTTTGCCCGCGATTCCGCTGTCCTCCACGGCCTGTATGGCCGCCGCCATGCCGTATAGGGTGAAAAGATCGGATCTTCTGACATCGTTCTTTTCCACATAATCCAGCGGATCGAAGCCCTTGACCTCCCCTGCGATTTTCACTTTGAAATCTGTCGTGTCAAACTTGCTGATAAAATCTATGCCGCAGACCCCGGCGCTGATATTCCGCCAGAAAGTCTCAAGGTCGTTCCCCACCGGCGAAATAACACCCATGCCGGTAATGACAACTCTTTTCAATACAACACCTCCTAATTATAATAAAAGCAGGTGACAACGCCAAGCACCAACGAGAAAACAAGAGAAGCGAGCAGAGCAAGGAAGAGGAGCACCCGCAAGTGAGCGTATGGTTTTATACGTGAGCGATGCGGGTGCCAATGATGACACAGCTATGCGATGCTTATGTTGCCGACGAGCCTATATGCATAAACCGCCGTCCATCTTGATAACCTCACCCGTGATATACGCGGCAGAATCCGAGGCGAGAAAGACCGCCAGGGCGGCCACGTCCTCCGGCTTGCCCGCCCTTTTCAAAGGAATCTGCGTGAGCAAAGCCTCGCGGGCCTTCTCAGGCAATTTGGCCGTCATTTCCGTTTCGATGAAGCCGGGCGCAATGGCGTTGACCGTGATGTTGCGCGACGCCAACTCGCGGGCCAGGCTTTTGGTCAGGCCGATCAGCCCCGCCTTGGACGCGGAATAATTGGACTGCCCGGCATTGCCCGAAATGCCGCTCACCGAACTGATATTGATGATGCGCCCGCCGCGCTTTTTGATGAAATGCCCGCACAGGTGCTTGCAGAGGTTGAAGGCCCCTTTCAGGTTGACGTCCAGCACTTCGGCGAAATCCTCCGGTTTCATGGAAAGCAGCAGGGCGTCGCGCGTGATCCCGGCATTGTTGACCAGAATATCCACCCCGCCGAAATCGCCTATCACCTGTTCCACACATTCCTTGCTGCGCCAGTAATCCCCCACGTCGCAAAGATAAGCCTTGGCCTTCCGTCCCAAAGCCGCGATTTGCGCCGCGCTTTCCTGCACCTCTTCGGGCCGTCCGGCGTCGAGCAGGGCCACCTCCGCCCCGGCTTCGGCCAGCGCCGCGGCTATTGCGCGGCCAATGCCTCTTCCTGCTCCTGTGATGAGAGCAATTTTTCCTTCAAGCATGTTGCGCCTCCCAATGCCTCTATCGTTTCTTCCAGGCTGTTTTTATCCTCAACATGATATATTTCCGCTTCCGGCAAAATCCTTCTAATGAAGCCGGAAAGCGTTTTTCCCGGGCCGGCCTCCACGAATACATTGATCCCCGCCTCCGCCATATTTTCCACGGTCTTTTGCCATAAAACCGGGCTTATCAGCTGTGCGGCCAGCAATCCCGCGAAGTTTTCGCCATAGGGCCGTGCCGTGACATTGGAATATATCGGCAGGGCGGGCGAG
>WRDJ01000109.1 GCA_009783495.1 Clostridiales bacterium
ATCTTTTTGGCGCGGAAAAAAACCTCCTCGAGCGAGGCAAGGTTATGCCCGTTGATGGGGCCAAGATAGATAAAGCCCAATTCCTCAAAGATCATGCCCGGCATGAGAAAATATTTCAGGCTGTCTTTCAGGCGGTCTATGCCGCGCACCACCTTGGGGCCGACCTTGGGGATGCTTTTGAGAAAGGCTTCGAAGTCATGCTTGGCCTTGCCATAGCGATAGTCGGTGCGCAGGCGCACCAGATATTTGCTCATGGCCCCCACGTTGTTGGCGATGGACATCTTATTGTCGTTAAGAACCACGATCAGTTTGCTTTTGCGGTCGCCGGCATGGTTGAGCGCCTCATAGGCCATGCCGCCGGTCAGCGCGCCGTCGCCGATCACCGCGATCACGTCATGGTCGCCGCCGCGCAAGCCGCGCGCCTCGGCCAGGGCCAAAGCGGCGGAAATCGAAGTGCTGCTGTGCCCGGTGTTGAAGCAGTCATATTCGCTTTCCTGGCTTTTGGGGAAACCGGAAAGACCGCCATAGGCGCGCAGGGAAGCGAAGCCCTCACGCCGCCCGGTGACGATCTTGTGGGCATAACATTGATGGCCCACGTCCCAAATCAGCTTGTCCTCCGGGGTGTTGAAAACATAGTGCAAGGCCAAGGTCAGTTCCACCACGCCGAGATTGGGCGCCAGATGCCCGCCGCAGCGCGAGACCGTTTGCAGGATCAGTTCGCGGATCTCCCCGGCCAGCCGCGTCAGTTGCTCAAGCGAAAGCCGCCGCAGATCCTTGGGCGACCCGATTTGCGGCAATAGGGGCTCTGTTATTTTCTCAGTTTTCTTCTTTTTGGACGGCATCGGCTTACCTCTTGGATTTTTTGTTTTTCTTCTTCTTGAAAGCGAAAGGAAAAAGTCGTTCAACGGCGGCCAAAAAGCGCCCCGCCGCGAAAACGATGCGGTCGGATTCTTTGATGGCGAACTTTTTGCAGGCGGCCTTGCCGCCCACGGTAAGGGCGGCCACCAAGCCGGCCATAACCGCGGTGGGCAGCCAGGAAACGCCCTCTTCCATGACGAAGGGCAGGCTGAAAATGATGGCCGCGCCTATGCCGCCGCTCAGGGTGCCGATGATGTCTCCCACGATGTCGCTGCAAAAAACCACCGATTTTTCCGGGTTCCTGATCAGGGCCAGGGCCTGGGAAGCCCCCGGCAAACGGCGCGAGGCCCGGGAATGGAAAGGCGCCGGGTCGGCCACCGTGATGGCCACGGCGATGATGTCAAAAAAGATGCCGATGGTTATCACGACGAACAATAAAAAAAAGGCCAGATACCATAAACGTAAACTGGTGAGAAAAAATTGCGAGCCGGTGCTTAAAAGCACGGCGACGGCAAAGGTGGCGGCCGCGACCACCAACGCATATCTGAGCGCGCGCGCGCGCCCGGAAGTCTCACGGTTTTTCGGCAAAAGAAACGCTTCCTTCTTGTTAATTATACGAACGGCGTTTGGCGGCTCACCTGCGTTTTTTTCTTTTTTCCCGCAGAAAACCCAGAACACCCAGAGCGACAGCTATCAGGAGGCATGATGAAATATTGATGAAATAACTTAACGGCGATGACGGTTCGCCCGTAAAGGCATCAACATAGCGGTTGACGAGCGGGGCGGCGACCGCTCCCCCCAGAAAAAGAGCCAGCGCGCCCTTATACCACAGGTTTATTTTGAAAATACGGAAGATGGTGAAAAGCGCCCAAAGCATAACGACGCCAATAACAGCCGCGGGGATGCCCAGCCCGGCGAACCACGCATCGCCGGGCGTTATTTTTTCCAATAAATAAAGATACGGCAAAATAAAGAGCGTCACGGCGCATAATGAAAGCGTTGCGCCCCGTTTTCTCATGACCAGAGGGGAAAGAACCAGCCAGCCGAAGGCAACCGATAAAATCACATAGGCCGACCAGGTGATTTGCCGGGTCATGGCGAGATCCACGATGACGCAGGCCCCGGCCGCGATCAGGCAGGCCAAGGAAAAGAGCGTGAAAAGGAATTTCCGGTTCTTGTCCATGTTCTGTCTTCCTCTGTAAAAAGATGCCGGCTTGTGGGCTCTCGTTGGGTAAACTTTATGGCTTAGGTCCGGCAGGATTTCCCATCGCCCTGCCCCCAGTCGCCAAAGGGGCGGTTTCCCTTTAAAGGGCGATCCGCGCGGTTTCCCAACGCGGGGCCGAATTACCACTTAGTCCATACTTTAATCCCCAACGGGTCTTGCTCAGTCTAGGAGATTTCCTCGGCAGCTCAACTGACCTTTAGCCTCTTTTGCAGCCCTGGTTTCATACCCCCTCGGACGCCTGTTGGTCAAAGCGGGGAAGGAGCTTTTCCAGAATCCACCAACGCCACTCAAGGCAAGCTACGCTGTACACAGCAAAACCGCATACAGGTTCTATCCCAAGCCGTAATTCGGGCCCGACCAAAGAGTCTTCCTCACGCACTTGGGTCTCCACGGGGGCAGGGTCTACGCCCATATGCCGTTACGGATCGCCCTCTCCCCCTTAACTCCCAGCACCAGCCCCCCGCTGGGCGCGGAAAGCCAGCACCAGGAACTTCATCGCTATGCCCTTAACGGATTTTTAGGCCCGTTTTCAAAGCCAATCTGCTGACTAGAATACTGCGCCACAAACCGACGCAAACATTATAACACAGGAATTATTTTTATTCAAGCGCGGAAATCAAGTCTGCCAAAAAAAGTGTTTCCCGTTTTCAAACAATGATTACGCATTATTTCCCCACCCCCTCTTCCCCTCTCCAAGGAGGGGGAAGAGGTTTAGCAAGCGGGCCGGCGCCTTTGGCGCCGGCCCGCTTGCTAAAAAACACAAATAATTATATGCTCAGAAACTCAACTTTAAAAAAAATCTTCGATCAGTTCCACCCTGCCGCTGTCTGAAAAAACCGCCGCCAGCATGAAGGCGCAATCCCTTTCCTGGCCGTTTGCCGCCAGATATAACCCGGCCATTTTCGCCACCTGCCGCCTTTTCACCGCCGTGACGCTTTCCTGCGGGGCGCCGAAAGCTACGCCCCGTTTCGAGCGCACCTCCACAAAATAGAGGCAGCCGCCCTTTTGCGCCACGATGTCCAGCTCGCCTTCGGGCAAGCGCCAATTGCGCGCCACGATTTCATAGCCTTGGGCGAGCAGAAAGGCGGCAGCCAAGTCCTCTCCCCTCTTGCCGCGTTTTTTGCGCGCGTCTTTTGTCATTTTCTTCATGAAAGCTCCTTAAAATGGCCGTTTTTAACAACTCTTTACAGGCGGTGGATAATATGATAAAATGCATATAAAAAGCAAGGACGGTGCGATTATGAACAAAAGGAAAAACCTGGTTTTTGCGCTGACATTTTTGCTGACCTTGGCTATGGTCTTGACATTGGCGGGGTGCAGCAGCGGCCGCAACCCTCCGGACTTTGTCGGCGAGTGGGTTTGTGATGGAGGTAAGAACCCGATCAACGGGAACCCCATTACTTGGAACATGAAATTATATTCAGATGGAACAGGAACATTTGGCGAGAATAACAGCTTTACATGGGAAATAGCCAAGGGTCGCTTCATCATTAACGATAGCAGCGCGAACCCTCCATATTCGCGTGATTACGAACTGAAAAAATCAACGCTTACTCTCACCGATGAGGATGGCTATAGCTTTATATTTACTAAAAAATAAGCAAAGGCGGTGCGGTTATGAACAAAAGAAGTCTCCCGGCTTTTATATTCGCGTTTTTGCTGACGCTGGCTGTGGCCGTCACGTTGACGGGGTGCAGTGGTGGTGACGATACGAAGAAACTTGTCGGCACGTGGGTTGCCGAGAGCGCGGAAACTTCCGATATGGAATTATTTTCGGACGGAACGGGAGTGCTGAGTAATTCTATAACCTTTACATGGAAAATAGAAAACGGCTGTTTTATATTTAGCATACTTAGCGAAGTCCCCGCAGATCCTTCGTATTCTTATGAGTACAAGCTAAATGGGTCAATGCTTACCCTTACCAGCGCGATTGACGGTAGCGTCCAGATATTCAATAAAGAATAAGCAAAGCCATTAACCCGTCCTTGTGTTCCGCCGCGAGGGCGGGTTCCTTTTATTTGCCTCTAATCCATTCCCTTCATTTTGAAGCTCCTGCGGTGGATGGGCGAATACCCGTAAAGCTCTATGCTTTGGCAATGCTCGGCGGTGGGATAACCCTTATGCTTTTCCAGGGCATATTGCGGATAGAGAAGCGCGAAACGCTCCATTATGCGGTCGCGCTGGCATTTGGCGAGGATGCTGGCGGCGGCGATGGAAACGCTCTTGGCGTCGCCCTTGATAATCGAGGTTTGC
>WRDJ01000110.1 GCA_009783495.1 Clostridiales bacterium
CGCCCTTCCGTAATTGGCGCATCCCCTGGCCCTTAGTCTGGGGTGTCATTCTCGGCCTGGGCCTTTACCTGCTGGGCCCGCACTTAAACAGCGAACCGTTGGAGCAGGCCGGAGTAAATTTGCTCTATATTTTCTCTCCGCTTATGTTTATAATAGGGTTGGCGGTTGTTTCCTGGTTTTTCAAGGCTTATCGCGTCTCGCCTTTTTTAATTTTGCTTTTGATCGTGTTGTTCATTCGGTATCCCGGTTTCTTTTTCATCTGGCTGATCCTTTTGGGGCTTTTCGACCCGCTCTTAAACTTCCGGGCCAGGCTGGCCCCCAAAAAGAAGGCTTGACACTCATATAAAGGAGGAGTTAACTTGAAAGTCATTCTCACACAGGACATCAAGGCCCTGGGCAAAAAAGGCGACGCCAAGGAAGTCGCGGAGGGTTACGCCAATAATTTCCTGCTGCCCCGGGGCCTGGCCATCCCCGCCACCAAGGGGAATATCAATATGCTGGAAAAAGCGCAGCAGCGCCGCCTGGATAAAGAGGACAAGGCGCTGGCGGATGCGCGGGGGCAGGCCGCCAAGCTGGAGGGGATGACAGTGACCATCAAGGCCAAAGCCGGGGAAAGCGGGCGGCTTTTCGGTTCCGTTACCACCGCCGACATAGCCGAAGCCTTGCGCGGCCGCGGTGTGGAGCTGGACAAACGCCGCATTGAGCTGGCCGAGAGCATCAAACATATCGGAAAATTCGAGGCCTTGGTCAAACTGCACGCCACGGTGCATGTGACGATAACTATCGAGGTGGAAGCTCACTTGTAAGAAGGAGTGTTTTTTGATGGATTTGCCGGAATTTAAGACGCCGCCCCATAATTCCGAGGCCGAGCAGGCGCTTTTGGGGGCCTGCCTTCTGGACAAAGAGGCGCTGGAGAGCGCCCTGGAATTTGTGCGAACGGAGGATTTCTATCAGGAGGGGCACCGTCTCATTTTCTCCTGCCTGAAAGACCTGCTCAATCAGGGCGTCCCCTGCGACTTGGTGACTCTTTCCGCCGAATTGAGCAAGAAAAATCTCATGCAGCGGGCGGGCGGCGCGGCCTACTTAGCCTCGCTGGCCATCGCGGTGCCTTCAACCGCCTCCGCCGCCTATTATGCCCGGCTGGTGGCGGAGAAATCCCTGGTACGCTCCCTGATCGCCGCGGCCTCGCGCATTTCTGACGAGGGCTTCAAAGGCGCGCGCAGCGGCGAGGAACTGCTGGAGCTGGCGGAAGAAGCGGTTTTCCGCGTCTCCGAGCGGCGCTTGGGCAAGGGCTTCGCCGAAATGCGGCACCTGATGTCGGATGTTATTCATGAAGTGGAACGCATCCAGAAAAACGATGGCGTGACCGGCGTCCCCACCTTTCGCGACCTGGATTTTCTGCTCTCCGGCCTGCATAACGGCGATCTGATCATCCTCGCGGCCCGTCCCGCCGTGGGCAAGACCTCCATGGCCCTGAACATCGCGCAGAATGCGGGCACCCTCCACAAGCGGCTGGTGGCCGTATTCAGCCTGGAAATGCCCAAGGAGCAGCTGGTGCTGCGTATGCTTTGCAAGCAGGCCAGGGTGAACCAAAGCAAGGTCCGTTCCGGCCGGGCCGACCCGCGCGACTTCGCCAAGCTGGCCGAGGCCCTCGTCCATTTCACCGATTCCGAGATATACATAGACGATTCCGCCACCATCACCGTTTCGGAAATGCGCGCCAAATGCCGCAAGCTGAAGATGGAGAAAAAGCGCCTCGATTTGGTGGTGGTGGACTATTTGCAGCTGATTTCCGGGGGCAGCCGCCGCGCGGAAAACCGCCAGCAGGAGATCTCCGAGATTTCGCGCGGGCTCAAGGCCATGGCCAAGGAACTTGACGTGCCGGTGCTGGCGCTTTCCCAGCTCTCCCGTTTGGCGGAGCGCGGCAGCGAGGAACCCAGCTTAAGCCACCTGCGCGAATCCGGGGCCATCGAGCAGGACGCAGACGTGGTGGTTTTCCTGCACCGCAAAAAAGAGGAAAAAGGCGAGGGCGCAACGCCGCCCGGCCTGATAGAGGTCATCGTGGCCAAGCACCGCAACGGCCCGGCGGGCAAAATCGAGATGGTTTTCATCCCGGAATATACCTCTTTTGAGAACAAGGCCAAGGACGACCGCGTTCCGGACTGGGAGGAACTCCCGGAGGAATATTAAGGGGTTTGCGTTTGATAAAAGCGCTGTTCCTTTAATCTATTATGTAAAGAAGCCCTTAGCTTTAAGCCAGGGGCTTCTTTATAGTCTTCTATCGCCAAGTGTTTATAGCCGTTTGCTTAACTAAATGACATTAATCTGCTATTTAACAAAATCCTCTGCGGCTATGCCGTTTATATATAATCCTTCTATGGCATAACGGCCGTTCTTGACTTTGATTATAACATAAACCAAATCGCCTTCCGCAATGGCCTTTCTTTGGTGAGCTTCCACCAATGGCGCGGTTTTTTCATTCATATAGTAGCGTTCTATGTTGAGTTTTTTCACATATCCCAAAGCGTTAGTATCGTCTGTTTTTTCTGCGGCAACAACGAAATCTTCCGTGTCCTTAACGAGATATATATTCTCCCCGCCCCACCTCAATTCTGTAAGCAAAGGACGTATTGCCACATACCTGCCGCGAAACGGATCGTATGGATCATAAGCGCCGACCCGAATCTTATACGTTTCTCCCGTGGAAAGAATGTCGTGGTAATCATAGATCATGTAACACGGAACCGCAAAAAGCGCCAAAAAATAGATAACGGTTATGAGCAATAAAGTCTTTTTCATCGCGCCCTCCATTTCTTGTGCAGCAGCAGGTTGGTCAGGATAAAGCCCGCGCCTACTGCGATAAAAGCGATTCCGCGTTCCAACAGACCGAGATTTGAATCAAAGAACCGTGCGGCTATGACAAAAACGAGCAACAACATCCCATAGTTGACACGCTTGAGGCTGGTAACCTTGACGCTGGTAGCGATGAACCAAACGCCGAGCGCCACCAGCAAAATGTTAGACCACAGCCAAAACAACGGAAAGCCTAGCAAAGCGCACAACACAATCATATCTGCCGTTTCTATCTTGAAAGGTTGTTTATAAAAACGAATCCCCGCATATAAAATGACGGAACCGAAAAGCAAAATTAAACCTTTTGGAGCCACCCAATATAGGGGCCCGAAATCCTGAAAGCTGGAAAGCATCAGCACGATAATAATCGTCAGGCAAGCCAAAAGCGTAAGCGGCATAATGCCGTCCAACTTTTTTTGACGCTTGATTAATGTGTCCAACGCAAACAGCAAGACGGCGCATGAAAGAAATAGTATCATGGGATCAATCCAGGAATCAGCCCAAGCATCGGGCAATCTGAATACAAGAAATGCCAATAATGCTCCGGAGAGTACAGCCAGATAGCGAATCACGGCCTCATAATTGGTTTTCTTTATTTGTATAATCAGAAACGGCATGAATGCCGCAACGCTCAGCAAAGAGGCCCACAGAGGAGACTGACGACCTGCTCCAGCGATTATGGCACAGGCAACATAAAGCGCCGCCGGAGATTTGGCTTCCAGCAAGTATATCGCGGGCAAAAAAAGGAACAGGCACAGCCTGATATATGTTGCTATGCCGAACGGGATATGAAAAACTTGGTTGACCAGCGCAACGGTCGCTAATATTGACAGACACAGCCCTAAAGCCGCGCCTTCCCGGAAGGCCATCGAATCCCGCCGTTTGAGCAAGGTGTATAAAAACACGCACATGGCGGCAATCAAAGGCAAAAATGCGATAAACAGCTTCAAGTTTCTGGGGATATTCTCCCAGTTCACAGCGAAAATCAGAATGACGCCCAAGCTGATTAGCAAGGTTCCCAATACGGCAAAAAGGACATAAAGCGGATTAAAAGAGCGTTTCTTCAGGGCATCAGTTTTAGGTTCGGGATAAAGAGCCAGTATGTTCTCTCGCGCAGCATCATCAATGATGCCCAACTCAACCCAACGCTTGGATTCTTTAAATATTTCCAAAAGGAATCCCTCCAACTTTACTTCAATAAAATGACATATACCGTACTTACAAAGTTATTATATCGAATTTTCTGCGAAAAAGCAATACCCGCAAAAGCTTTGCTCCGTACGATGTTGGGCGCACATTGCCTATCTCCCGCTCATTTCTGGCAAAGCGGGCAAAAGGAAGTCCCGCGCCCCGCCGCTTTGATATAGGCGATTGGTGTGCCGCAGGAAAAACAGGGCTGCCCCTTCCGCTGATAGACCCGCAAGAAGTTCTGATTTTGCCCC
>WRDJ01000111.1 GCA_009783495.1 Clostridiales bacterium
AAAGTACGATCAGTATAACGACGGCTTTTTTCATCTGCCAACTCCCCCTCATTGTCGCATGAAACAGGCGGTATGTGACATATAAAGCGGTTTGTATGTATATTACATCTTTACATACAAAAAGTCAATCCATATGGAATTTATTTTAATATTAACAATAAAGGCGTGACCGTCGGGAATCAGCGGAAGCAGAGGTGAAAGTGTGCTTATAGCGGTGGGTTGCCTGCTGGCCGTCATACTTTTCTGGCCTCTTTCCTTTGCGTTGGAAAGCGAGGGGCGTGGCCTGAAAGGGGAAGTTTCGCTGTACTGGCGGCCCGTGCCGGCGCTTTTCCTGCGTGGATGGCGGCTTCGGCTGATGCGCTATACTTTTTCCGGGCAGGACGCTTTGGGAAAAACGCAGGAGAAAGCATACATCCCCGGGAAGAAGAAAAAAGAAAAAAAAACCGGTAAGAAGAAGAAAAACAAGATCGAAGCGGTGTTGGTCAAGCGGGTTCTGCGCGCCGTCTCCTTCAGAAAGGTGCGCTTTTCCCTCGGCTTGGGCACGGGCGACGCCGCTTTCACCTGTATGGCCGCGGGGGCCATACACAGCCTCTTTAACAGCCTGCTCTTGGTGGTGGCCCCGCTCTTCGGGCGTTTCCCGCCGCCGCCCTATATCATCATCGAGCCGGATTTCAGAGAAGAGAAGCTTTCTTGGCGGGCGGAGTGTATAGTCGAAAGCAGGGCCGGAAATATTATTATCAGGGGTCTTGGCGGTTTTTGGGCCGTATTAAAGCGAAGGAGGGGGAAGTGTAAATGACGCAGAGCAATAGCGAAATTCAGCAATTAATGGAAACGGCGATGACCAGTCTGCGCGAAATGGTTGACGTGAACACGGTGGTGGGGGATTTGATCGAAACGGCGGAAAACGCCTCGGTCATCCCCATATCCAGGGTGTCGTGCGGGTTTGTGGCCGGGGGCGGCTCATACGGCAGCGATAAGTCGGGAAGCGGGAATCTGCCCTTTGCCGGGGGTAGCGGCGCCGGGGTGTCGGTGCGGCCGGTGGGTTTTTTGGTGGGGACGGGCAGTTCGATGCGCTTCGTTTCCACGGGGGATCCTTCGCCGCTGGAAAGAGCCATTGAGGCGCTGCCGGGCCTGATCGAGCAAGTTAAGAGTTTCTTCGCGGAGCGAGCGAAAAACAAAGAGTGAACCGTGAAAAAAAATAATCCGCCGTTCCGGCAGGATTATTTTTTTTCACGGTGAAATTTTCCTCTAATATCTGTGAGGAGGGTTCGTTTTGAAGAAAGTAATTTTTGTTTTTGTTTTACTCGCGGTGCTCGCCTTTTCCGCCATTCCCGCGCAGGCGCTGGAGATAACCTCCGGCGCGGCCGTTCTCATAGACATGGAGAGCGGGCGCGTTCTATACAGCCAAAACCCCGATCAGCCCCTGCCGCCCGGCGGGCTTAACAAGCTCATGACAGGTTTGCTGGCCGCGGAAAACCGGGCTTTGGATTATACGGTGACGCTGCCCATGAGCTACAGCCCCGTCTCGGACACTTCTCCTTCCGGCCTTAAAGGGGGCGATTCCCGCACGGTGGAGGCGCTGCTTTACGCCATGCTTCTGCACCGCTCCAGCAATGCCGCCAAGGCTCTGGCCATCGGCGTTTCCGATTCGGAAAAGAATTTTACCGACCTGATGAACCGCCGTGCCGCCGAACTGGGCATGAAAAACACCTATTGGCTGAACCCCTACGGCACAAAGGATGACGGCCAGTTGACCACCGCCTATGACCTAGCCTTGCTGACCAGGGCTGTCATGCAGAATGAAGTTTTTGCCGCAGTAATGGGAACCGGATATAAGGTTGTGCCCTGGGGAACGGCGATGGAAGAATATACGCATCCGGACAGAACTTTTCTTGATACCTACAAGTCCTTTATCACGGGCGCGCGTACCGCCGACCGCGTAGGCTGGGCGGATTACTGTATGGTGGCCGCGGGGGAGAAGAGCGGGGTCAAGCTGGTCGGCGTGATCATGGGCGGCAGCAGCAATTCCGGCATGTATGAAGAAATGCTCGACCTGCTGAATTACGGGTTCAACAACTATTCCCTCACCAAGGTGGGTGTTAAGGGAGGAAAACTCGGCACGCTCGATGTCGTCGGCGGCCGGGCCAAGACCCTCGATGCGGTTTTGGCCGAGGATGTTTCCATCCTGCTGAACCGAGACAATGAGAACCCGGTCAAGAGCATTTCGCTGCCGCAGGAACTGAAGGCGCCCATCGCCAAGGGCGACGTCATCGGGAGCGTCACCTATGCCGACGGCGAATTTGAGATCACCGTTGACCTTATAGCCGCCGAGAGCGTACCGAGACATGTTTTCTGGGAGACTTTCTGGCAGGCCCTCAAACGGATTTTCAGCGTCTGGATCAAATAACGTCACGATTATCCCCCCTCTGTAAAAAGAGGGGTTTTTTCTTTTGCGGGAAAATTCGGCGGCGAGTTCACAAGTGGGTATTGCCAAGCGGCGCGTGGTTTGCTATAATAATTTTTATTATTCCAAATGGAGGCGTCTAAATGAAAAGTTCCGGCTTCATCGTCAAAGTGAATCTTAACACCTGCAAGGCTTGCGGCATTTGCGTTGCCCTTTGCCCCAAAGGCGTTTACGCGGAAAACGCGGCCAAAAAGGCCATTGCCGTCAAAACGGAGGCTTGCATCGGCTGCCTGCTCTGCGAGAACCATTGTCCCGATTTTGCCATAGAAGTGGAGGCGCTGAAGAATGAATAAACTTAAGCTAGTGCAGGGAAACGAGGCTTGCGCTTTGGGCGCCGTCGCCGCCGGTGCGACTTTCTATGCCGGTTATCCCATCACGCCCTCGACGGAGATCGCCGAGCATATTTCCGTGATGTTCCCCAAACTGGGGCGCAAATTCATTCAGATGGAAGACGAGATCGCCAGCATGGGCGCGGTTCTCGGCGCTTCCTGCACGGGTGTTAAGGCCTTCACCGCCACCAGCGGCCCCGGCTTTTCCCTGATGCAGGAACTGATCGGTTATGCCGCCATGACGGAGCTGCCGGCCGTCGTCATCAACGTCATGCGCCCCGGCCCCTCCACCGGCCTGCCCACCCTTTCCGCCAGCGGAGACGTGCAGCAGGCGCGCTGGGGCACCCACGGCGACCATTCCATCATCGCGCTTTGCGCTTCTTCCGTCACCGAATGTTATTATCAGACCATCCGCGCCTTCAACCTGGCGGAAAAATATCTCTCGCCGGTGCTCTTGCTCATTGACGAGGAAATCGGCCATCTGCGGGAAAAGTTCGAGATAGACGAAGACGAGCCGCTTGAAATCATAAACCGGGCCACAGTTGGCGACGATGAGGAAAACTTCATCCCTTATGCCGACGCCGGGGAAGGGATGCCGCTTTTCGCACCCTTCGGCTCCAAGCACCGTCACCATGTAACCGGCCTTACTCATAACGAAAAGGGCTTTTACACCTCAAGCCCGCAGCTGGTCGAGCAGGCCGTTCGCCGTTTGCACGATAAAATAGAACGGGACGTCAACGAGATCGCCGAGTTTGAGACGCTGCATCTTGATGACGCGCAGGTCGTAATCTTCGCCTATGGCAGCGTGGCCCGCTCGGCGGAGGAAGCTGTGCTGCACCTGCGCGCCCAAGGCGTGAAAGCAGGCTTGCTCAAGCCGCGCGTCCTCTGGCCCTTCGCCGATTCCCAGGTGACCTTGGCTCTGCTCGGCAAAAAGGCCGTGGTGGTGCCGGAAACCAATCTGGGCCAGATATACCGCGAGGTCGAGCGGGTGGCCCCCTGCGGCGTGGCGGTATATCCCTTGAACCAGGTGGACGGGCACCTGATCGCGCCGGAAAAAATCATCGCCAAGGTGGAGGAGGTTTGCCAATGAAAGCGGTTTATGAAAAATATTTTAACAAAAACCTGCCGCACATCTGGTGCGCCGGCTGCGGCAACGGCATCATCATGAGCGCCTTCGCCAGGGCCGTGGAAAAGCTGGGTTATGACAAAAACGAGGTGGTCTGCGTTTCCGGCATCGGCTGTTCTTCGCGACTGCCCGGTTATCTCGATTTTCACACGCTGCACACCGCTCACGGCCGGGCGCTGGCCTTTGCCACAGGGGTGAAGATGAGCGACCCCAATCTGAAAGTGTTCGTCTTTATGGGCGACGGCGATTGCGCGGCCATCGGCGGCAACCATTTCATCCACGCCTGCCGCCGTAATATGGACATCACCGCCATCACCATCAATAACAGCACCTACGGCATGACGGGCGGGCA